>SFFC01000099.1 GCA_004556985.1 Clostridiales bacterium
CTAAAGGAATAAGTCCCATCCAATCGGTAATCGTATAAATTGTCATATTGACACCTGCCAAACGATGAAACCAGCAATTGAATGTTGCAAATCCAATATTGGTTCCGTTCTGACCCAGCGGCTGCACGTCTACCATCTGGATCAAAGCTGTCCATACTGCAAACGCTACAATAAGTATTCCTCCAAATAATAAAACCTGTTTTCCACTTTTTTTCATCATTCTACGTCCTTTCTATAATTGGTTTGTCTTTTCGACAGTTTCACCTTATCAAAAAACGTAAAATGACGAAAGAATCGCTCTTTCACATGTGTGACACGATTCGTATCATCCCCGCAAATGCGCAGTTTTCACTATATTTTCCAGAATATCTATTCCTACAAATTTCGATTTGTAGTTCTGATCGGCTCCATATTATCACATTTTATGAAAAAAGAAAAGAACAGCCACCGCAGTTCAAACTACAGTGGCTGTCAACTGTCTTATGAACGCCGCCCATTGCAGCGGGATGCTTTTTTTCTGAATCCGGGAGACCGGCTTATTCCTTCCTGTCTTTTTCCTCTTCCTCTTCTTTTTCTTCTTCCTTCTCTTCCTGCTCTTCCCGCTCTTCCTCCTCCGTCTCCCCGAAGTGCTCGTCGGCGAGCAGCTCGCGCAGCCTTCTGTCCGGCGCGGTTTCGTCGGTGTCGGGCAGGCTCAGGCTGACCTCGTCGCCCGGCTCCTGGAGCGCGACGACCTGCGTCGCGGCCGTGCTGCCGGAGGCGGCAAAGCGCAGCGCCACGTCGGCGCGGCCCTGGAAGTGCATCGGGATGAAGATGCGCGGCTTGACGGTCATGACGAAGTAGCCTGCGCCGGCGTCGTACATGCTGCCCTGCCGCGGATCGACCGGGAAGAAGGCGACGTCGATCGTCTCCTGCGGGATCGGGGCGACGCAGTCGTAAAACGCGCGCTCAGCGGCCTCGATCTCCGTGACGGAGGATTCGTCGCGCCAGTGCCAGAGGTTGAGGTCGCCCGCGTGGAACAGGCGGATGCCGGTATATTCGATCAGGAACGAGACGCCCTCGTCCGTGGAGCCGTAGGCGTGCACCGTCACAGGGCCGAACCCGCGCTCCTCCCCCGGCTGCATGCGCACGCCGCGATAGGGCTGGGGCACGTCATAGCCCAGCACATAGATGGCGTTTTCGCCGCAGAGATCGTAGATCGATTCGGAAAAATGGTCGTCGTGGCGATGGCTGACGAAGACATAGAGGCGGCGGTAGGCCGCAAGCCGCGTCTTATCGGGCATGCGGCGCGCGCCTGTGCCGTGCTCGCTGGCGTCAAAGAGCATGCCGGCGTCGCCGATGGAGACGAGAAAGCCGCTGCCTCCCAGATATTCAACCGTGATGTCCTTCATGCAAAAGCGCGCTCCTTTCCCTTCTGCCGCATCGGAACCCCTATGCCCCGGTCTGCCGGCGTCCCTGTTCCCCTCTCCTTCCATTTTATCCTTTTTTTTCCACTTGTCAATCGTTTCCTCCTTCTTTTCTCCACGCTGACACCATTATAGAGAGAAAAATGGCGGAAAAAGGGAAAAATCACACCACTTTGTGTCAAATCCCGTCGAATTCTGTCTCCTCAAGCCCACGAGGCGTCAGCCGCAGCGCGCGGGAGAAGACGGCGCGGGCGAAGCGCGCGTCATGGGAGACGGCGAGCACGCAGCCGGGATAGGCGTCAAACAGCGCGCGCACGACGGGCCCGGAGAGCGGCGAGAGGTTGCGCGTTGGCTCGTCGAGCAGCAGCACGTTGGCGCGCGAGGCCGCCATCATCAGAAACATCAGCTTGGCCTTCTGCCCGCCGGAGAGGCCGCGGCAGGGATGCTGCATCTCCTCGGCGGTGAACTTCATGGAGCCCAGGGCGACGGCGTTTCGGTCGCGCTCCTCCTTGTCTCCCGTCCTGGAGAGCAGCTCCAGCGGCGTGCTGTCCCCGCGAAGCAGCTCGCCGGGATCCTGGGGCATGTAGAAGACGCGAAGGTCCTCCCTTTCGGCGAGGGCATCGCGCACGGCGCGCAGCAGGGTCGACTTGCCGGCGCCGTTTTTTCCGCAGAGCAGCGCCTTCTCCTGTCCGCGCAGCGTCAGGGCGACATCCCGGGCGAGCAGGCGTCCGTCCGGCGCGCGCAGCTCCGGCAGCTGCAGGGAGAGCACGGTCTTGCCCGGCGGCAGGGGGTCGCAGCCAAGGCGCGCGAAGATGGCCTCCTCGCGCTCGGGCATGGCGGTCATCGTCTCCGCCTCGCGTTCAAAGCGCCGGCCCATGGCCAGCACAGTGTGCATCTTCTTCTTGAGCAGGCGGCCCGTGCCGGGGCACTGGCGGGAGACGCCGGCCTGGTCGCGCTCGACCTGGCGGCGGATGGCCTCGTAGCGCGCCTGGCGCTTGTCCGCCTCCTCGCGCTCCTTGCGGGCGATCTGCTCCTGCTTTTGAAAGCCGCTCTCCCGCTCCTGCACGAAGTCGTCATACGGCAGATGCCAGACTTCTGCGCGGGGCGTCTGCCGCCGCCTGAGCCGCTCGAGCAGCAGCACGGAGGTCGCCGCGCGCGAGAGCAGCGCCTCGTCGTGGGAGACGAAGAGCACGGGCAGCGGGCAGGCGGTCAGAAAATCGCCGAGCCAGCGGACGGTCTCGCCGTCGAGGTCGTTGCTCGGCTCGTCGAGCAGCAGCACGCCGGGATGCTCCGTCAGCGTGCGCAGCAGCATCAGCTTGACGCGCTCGCCGCCGGAGAAATCCGCCATGCGCTGCTCGCTGTAGACGGCGTCCGGCGAAAGGCCGAGGGCGGCGGCCTGCGCGGCCAGCTCCCGCGGCTCCATGTCATAAAAGGACGGGCTGTCGCAGAAGAAGGCATAGGCGCTCTTCTCCCTGTCCGACTCGGGCAGCTCCTGGGGCAGGTAGCCCGCCGGGCTGCTGAGGCGGATGCTCCCCTGCATGTCGATGTAGCCGGGGATATGCGCGCCGCCGGCGATGCAGCGCAGCAGCGTCGATTTGCCGTTGCCCTCCTCGCCGATGAGCGCCATGTGCTCCCCCGGCGAAAGCGTGAAGGACAGATCGCGCACAAGATCGGTCAGATCCCGGCGGTGGGTCAGCGTCAGATGGTCAACCTTAAGCATAATGCTCCTTTCTTCGGCCCGCCCGCCCCGGGTATGCGTGAGGCGGACGGGCACAAAACAAAAACCGCCTCCGGCCTCTGCCGGAGACGGAAACACGCTGCACAAAAGACGGGCCCTGCAAAGCCTTGCATGACGCAAAAAACAGGCCCGGCTGCGGGCAGCGCAGAGATTCTCCATTCCGGCAGACAGCGCAAACACACCCGCCGGCAGACGCCGGCCGGAGGCCCACTGTTGCACAAAAACGAAGCTTACCTGCGCATCCGCCCGATCCCTCCATGCTGCTGATCTGAAGCCGTCGCAGCCGCCCCCGCTTCGGCGGGAAACGCGCCCTGACGGCGATACGGACGTATGATAGCATGGATGACAAAAGACTGTCAAGCATCTTGTGACCTTCTTCGGATTGAACAGGGGCATTTTCGGCAGGTTTTTCATTGACAGGGACAGGGATGTTCCGTATAATGGCTCACAGTGTTAGCAAATCGAATGGAGGGTCTTCATGGATCATTATGAGGAGCTGGCGCACCGTTTTTTTGAGGAAATGCGGCAATACAAGGAGTTCAGGCCGCGTCAGGACGACGTCAGCGCGCTGATGCGCGGCGAGATGGCCGTGCTGCGGCTGCTGGATGACGAGCAGCGCCGCGTCAGCGCGGGCGACCTGAGCCGGCTGCTGGAGATGACGACCTCGCGCGTGGCGGCCGTGCTCAACAGCCTGGAAAAGAAGGGGCTGATCGAGCGCTGCGCGGACGCGGCGGACAGGCGGCGCGTGCTCGTCGCGCTGACGGAGCGGGGCGGCGCGCTCTGTGCGCGCAAGAAGGAGGCCGCCCGCAAGCGGCTGGCAGCGGTCTTTGAGCGCCTGGGCCAGGAGGATACCGACCAGTTCATCCGCCTGATCCGCAGAATCGCGCAGATCAGCGAGTCGCTGGGAGGCCGCGCCCCGGAGGGCTTAAAGCAGGCAAAGGAGGATGCCTATGAATAAAAAACAGGAAGCACCAAAGAAGAGCGGGCGCGCGACGTTTTTGCGCCTCGGCAAAGAGATCAGGCAATACAGGCGGGACGCGCTGCTCTCGCCGATGTTCACGATCCTGTGCGTGATTCTGGAGATTCTGATCCCCTATCTGACCGCGTCGATCATCGACAACGGCATCTCCGTGGGCGACATGGGCCATGTGGCGCGCGTGGGCGCGCTGATGGCGCTGATGGCCGTGCTGGCGATGATCTGCGGCGTGGAGGCCGGGCGGCACAGCGCGCAGGCGAGCACCGGTTTTGCGGCGAACCTGCGCGACGCGATGTTCAAAAACATCCAGACCTTCTCCTTTTCCAACATCGACAAATTCTCCACGGCGGGCCTGGTTACGCGCCTGACGACCGACGTCACCAACATGCAGAATGCCTTTCAGATGATCCTGATGGTCTGCACGCGCGCGCCGGTCACGCTGGCGGTCGCGCTGTTCATGGCGTTTTCGATCTCCGCGCGCCTGTCGCTGATCTTCCTGGCGGTCATGGCGCTGCTGATCGTCGCGATCGTCATCCTGATGCCGATGGCCATGCGCTATTTCAAGCAGATGTTTAAAAAGTACGACGCGGTCAACGCGACGGTCAAGGAGAACGTCGGCGCGATCCGCGTGGTCAAGGCGTTTGTGCGCGAGGAGCATGAGGACAAAAAGTTCGCCCATGCGGCGGACGACCTGTATGGCAACTCCATCAACGCCGAGCGCATCGTCTCCTTCATGCAGCCGATCATGATGGGCAGCGTCTACCTGTGCATCCTGCTGCTGAGCTGGCTGGGCGCGCAGATGATCGTCGGGCGCACGGGCCTGACGACCGGCGAGCTGACGAGCCTGCTGGCCTACGTCATGAACATCCTGATGAGCCTGATGATGCTCTCGATGGTCTTCGTCATGATTACGCAGTCGATGGCCGCGGCGCAGCGCATCGAGGAGGTGCTCGACGAGCGGGCGGACATCGCCTCGCCCGATTCTCCCGTGACGGCGGTCGCGGACGGCTCCATCGACTTTGAGCATGTGGACTTCGCCTACCGCGGCGGCAAGAACGTCCTGAGCGATATCAATCTGCACATCGCCTCCGGCGAGACGATCGGCATTCTGGGCGGCACGGGCTCCTCCAAGTCGAGCCTGGTCAGCCTGATTTCCCGGCTCTATGACGTGACCGGCGGCTGCGTGAAGGTCGGCGGTATCGACGTGCGCCGCTACGACATCGAGACGCTGCGCGACGAGGTCTCCGTCGTGCTGCAGAAGAACGTGCTCTTCTCGGGCACGATCCTTGACAACCTGCGCTGGGGCGACGAGAGCGCGACGGAGGCGCAGTGCCGCGAGGCCTGCCGCCTGGCCTGCGCGGACGAGTTCATCTCCCGCCTGCCGGAGGGCTACAACACGCGCATCGAGCGCGGCGGCACGAACGTCTCCGGCGGCCAGAAGCAGCGCCTGTGCATCGCCCGCGCGCTGCTCAAGCATCCCAAGGTGCTGATCCTGGACGACTCGACCAGCGCCGTCGACACCGCGACGGACGCGAAGATCCGCGCGGCCCTGCGCGCGCACATCCCCGGCACGACGAAGCTCATCATCGCCCAGCGCATCGCCTCCGTCGAGGACGCGGACAGGGTGCTCGTGCTCGACGACGGGCGCGTCGCGGCGTTTGACACGCCGGAAAACCTGCTCAGAACCTGCTCCATCTATCAGGAGGTCTACAACAGCCAGACCGGCAGCGGCGGCGACTTCGACGAGGCCTCGCTGCGGGACGACTTTGAGCAGAAGGGAGGGGATCGCGCATGATGGGACACGGCCCAAGAAACATGAGAAACGCCGGAAAGCCTGGCGCCAGGAACCCGATGAAGACGCTGGGGCGCATCTTCGCGGAGATTGGCAAGCGCTACAAGGTGCATTGCGTGGTCGTGCTGATCTGCATCGTCGTCAGCGCGGTCGCCAATGTGCGCGGCACGCTCTTCACCCAGCGGCTGATCGACGACTACATCCTGCCGATGATCGGCAGCGAAAGCCCGAATTTCGGCCCGCTGGCCAGGGCGCTGCTGGGCGTCGCGGCGGTCTACGCCGTGGGCGTCTTCGCGGCCTGGCTGCAAAACTACCTGATGATCTTCATCTCCCAGGGCACGCTGCGCAGCCTGCGCATCCGGATGTTTGAGAAGATGGAGCGCCTGCCGGTCAAGTATTTTGACACGCACGCGCACGGCGACATCATGAGCGTCTACACCAACGACATCGACACGATGCGCCAGATGATCTCCCAGTCGATGACGCAGCTCGTCTCCAGCGTCGTGACGATCATCAGCGTGCTGACCTCGATGATCATCCTCAACGTGCCGCTGACGCTGGTGACGCTGATGATGGTCGCGCTGACGCTGTTTCTCTCGATGAGCAGGGTCAAGAGCGCGGGCGGCTTCTTCGTGCAGCAGCAGCGTGACCTGGGCGCGGTCAACGGCTACATCGAGGAGATGATGGACGGCCAGAAGGTCGTCAAGGTCTTCTGCCGCGAGGAGAAGACCATCGAGGAGTTTGAGGCGCTCAACGAGCGCCTGCGCAAGAGCGCGAGCAGCGCGAACCGCATCTCCAACACAATCATGCCGGTGACGATGGCGATGGGCAATTTGAGCTACGTCCTTTGCGCCGTGACGGGCGGCCTGCTGGCCACGCGCGGCTACCTCGGGCTGACCATCGGCACGCTCGTCTCCTTCCTGACGCTCAACAAGAGCTTCAACCAGCCGATCAACCAGGTCTCCCAGCAGAGCAACGCGATCATCATGGCGCTGGCGGGCGCGGAGCGCGTCTTCGAGCTGCTTGATCAGGAGCCGGAGCAGGACGAGGGCTATGTCACGCTCGTCAACGCCCGCCGCGAGGCGGACGGCTCGCTCACGGAATGCAAGGAGCGCACGGGCCTGTGGGCGTGGAAGCATTACCACAAGGCGAGCGATACGACGGACTATGTCGAGCTCAGGGGCGACATCGTCATGGACGGCGTCGACTTCGGCTACACGGACGACAAGATGGTGCTCCACGACGTAAAGCTCTACGCGACGCCGGGCCAGAAGATCGCCTTCGTCGGCTCCACCGGCGCGGGCAAGACGACGATCACCAACCTGATCAACCGCTTTTACGACATCCAGGACGGCAAGATCCGCTACGACGGCATCAACATCAACAAGATCCGCAAGGACGACCTGCGCCGCTCGCTGGGCATCGTCCTGCAGGATACGCACCTGTTCACCGGCACCGTCATGGACAACATCCGCTACGGACGCCTCGACGCGACGGACGAGGAATGCGTCGCCGCGGCGAAGCTCGCCAACGCGGACGGCTTCATCTCCCGCCTGCCCGAGGGCTATCAGACGATGCTCACCGGCGACGGCGCGAACCTCTCCCAGGGCCAGCGCCAGCTGCTCTCCATCGCCCGCGCGGCGGTCGCCGACCCGCCCGTGCTGATTCTCGACGAGGCGACCTCCTCCATCGACACGCGCACCGAGGCGCTCGTGCAGGCCGGCATGGATTCGCTGATGAAGGGGCGCACGACGTTTGTCATCGCCCACCGGCTTTCGACCGTCCGCAACAGCGACTGCATCATGGTGCTCGAGCAGGGGCGCATCATCGAGCGCGGCACCCACGACGAGCTCATCGCCCAGCATGGCAAGTATTACCAGCTCTACACCGGCGATTTCAGCGCAGCGTAAGGAAAAAATCAAAGGCTAAACCCGCAAAAAAACTTTCGATAAAAAATTAACGAGCGCCTGAGCGCGTGCTACAATAGTCTCATCAAAGCCCGGCAAGCAAAACCTAAGGATTTTCACCCGAAGGTATCCAAAGGGCGATCGGAAAGCCCTTTGGCGGGGCGTTGGGGCAGAGCCCCAAGCTCAGAAAGCCGATGATTCTTAGCAATTTGCTTTTAAGGGTGTTCAGGATTGGCTTGACAGCCCTTTTTTGGAAGGTGAATCATGGACGGGTATCCGTTGCTCAATTCGCTGCGCATTGCGGCGATCAGCTCCGTGCTCGTGTTCTTTCTGGGCATCCTCGCCGCATATTACGCCGCGCGCCTGCCGCGCCTGATCAAGGGCG
>SFFC01000100.1 GCA_004556985.1 Clostridiales bacterium
AGGGCGCGAATGCCTCCGCCGACGTCTACGTAAACGGGCAGCACGTCTGCCATCACGACGGCGGCTATTCGACCTTCCGCGCCGAGGTGACGCAGGCCATCGGGCGCGAGGGCGACGCGCTGATCGTCGTGGGCGTCGACAACGGCGCGAGCGACGCAGTCTATCCGCAGATGGCGGATTTCACGTTCTACGGTGGCCTCTATCGCGGCGTCAGCTTGATTGGCGTGCCGCAGTCGCATTTTGACCTTTGCTGCTTCGGCGGGCCGGGCATCGCCGTGACCCCGGTCATGCACGGAGAGGACGCGCGCGTCAAGACCGAGGTCTGGCTCACGGACGCGCGGGCGGGGCAGCAGCTGCGCTTTACCCTGCGCGACGCGCAGGGCGAAATCGTCGCGCAGAAGACCTGCCCCGCGGAGGAGACCGTCTTTGAGATGGAGATCGCCCGCGCGCATCTTTGGCATGGGCGCCGGGATCCGTATCTGTACACCGCCGAGGCCGAACTTCTCGCGGAGGGCGAGGTGCTTGACAGCGTGCGCGCACGCTTTGGATGCCGCGCCTTTGAGATCGACCCGGAGCGCGGCTTCATCCTCAACGGCGAGGCCTATCCGCTGCGCGGCGTTTCGCGCCATCAGGATCGCTGGGGCATCGGCAACGCGCTGCTGCCGGAGCATCACCGCGAGGACATGGACCTGATCTGCGAGCTGGGCGCGAACACCATTCGCCTGGCGCATTATCAGCACGACCAGCTCTTCTATGACCTGTGCGACGAGCGCGGCATGGTCGTCTGGGCGGAGATTCCCTATATCTCCAGGCACATGCCCGCCGGCGAGGCAAACACCCTCTCGCAGATGAAGGAGCTGATCATCCAGAACTACAACCACCCGTCCATCGTCGTCTGGGGCCTCTCCAACGAGATCACGATGAACACCGACGCATCGGACAGAAATTCCATGCTCGCCAACCATAAAAAGCTCAACGACCTCTGCCACAGCATGGACAGGACGCGCAAGACGGCCATGGCCTATGTCTCCATGTGCGACAAGAACGACCCGATCGTGCAGATTCCCGACGTCGTCTCCTACAACCACTACTTCGGCTGGTACGGCGGTGACACCTCGATGAACGGCCCGTGGCTCGACGACTTCCACAGGACGTTCCCCAAAATCCCGCTGGGCGTGAGCGAGTACGGCTGCGAGGCGCTCAACTGGCACACCTCCGACCCCACCGCGGGCGACTACACCGAGGAATACCAGGCCCACTACCACGAGGAGCTCATCAAGCAGCTCTTTACACGCCCCTACCTCTGGGCGACGCACGTGTGGAATATGTTCGACTTCGGCGCGGACGCGCGCGCCGAGGGAGGCGAAAACGGGCAGAACCACAAGGGCCTGGTGACGTTTGACCGGGCATACAAAAAGGACGCCTTCTATGCCTACAAGGCCTGGCTGTCGGAGGACCCCCGTGGAGCCGGTGACGAAGGTCACGGTCTATTCCAATCAGCCCGAGGTCGAGCTCTTCGCCGACGGGAAGAGCCTGGGCAGGCAGAGGAGCGACCTGCATTTCTTCTATTTCGACGTGCCCAACGAGGGCGAGACGCATCTGCTCGCTGTCGCCGGGGACTGCCGCGACGAGAGCGTCATCCGCCGGGTGGAGGTCTTCAACGAGGCCTACCGCCTGCGCGAGCAGGGCGCCGTGCTCAACTGGTTCGACGTCACGCAGCGGGACGGCCATCTCTCGCTGACCGACAAGGTGAGCGACATCCTGCGCTCCCCGGAGGGCGCGCGCCTCGTCCGCCAGACGCTCACGCCCAGGGGCGATGAGAAGGCCGCGGGCTTTGAGATCAACGACGAGATGATGAAGATGATGGGCGGCTTTACGATGCTGCGCCTGACGGGCATGCTCGGCATGGCGGGCATCAAGCTGAGCAAGGAAGAGCTGCTCGCGCTCAACGAGAAGCTCAATCGGATTGAAAGGGTGTGAGCGGGAAGACCTCACCCGCTTCCTTCGGAACCAACCTCCCCGGGGAACCCGCATGGTCGCGCAAATGCTCCCTGCGGTTCCCGACGCTGCGCCTGCCTTGATCGCCCACAGGGCGCGGCAGGCTCCGGCCCCAAAGGGGAGGGCTTTTTATAGAAAGCAGCTTTCGAGCGCTGATCAGCCCTCCTCTTTGGAGAGGGCTTTTGGGCGTTTGGAAAGCAGCATGAGTACGCCCCATCCAACACCCGCGCCGGCGGTATCGATCAGCACGTCGACGGGGCTGGGCCCGCGCCCCTCGCTGAACATCTGATGAAACTCGTCCGTCGCGGCGTAGGCGGCGCTCAGCAGCAGCGCGGTCAGCCCCGGACGGCGCACGCCGCTCAGGCGCAGCGCACGAAAAAGCAGCAAAAAGAGCACCGCGTATTCGGCCATGTGCGCTCCCTTGCGCAAAAGCAGCTCGAGCAGCGCGGGATTAACCGATTCCTGCGAAATGCCCACGGCCTCAATCGCACCAAGCAGCAGATTGACAAGGGTGCCGCTCTGCTCGCCGGAGACCTCGCCCGGCATCGCCGACATGAAGAAGATCACGGCCATCCAGGCCGCGCAAAGCCCCCACGCTGCCGCTTTTTTCACCGCTGCTGTCCTCCTACGTTTTTTGCTGCGCCCATGATACCATGCCGCCGCGGAAAAAGCAAATCCGTCGGAAAAAGTGGGAAATCATGGCTCGCCCGGTAAAAAATGCTTGAGTTTTAAGCGCTGTCTGGTATAATAAAGGAAGAATAAGGGCGGTAGATTACTTTCCGAAAACGGAGGATTTTCAAGATGAAGAAAAAATGGATTGCGGTGCTCGCGCTTGCCAGCCTGCTTTTTGCGATGAATGCGTATGCCGAGGAATCTGCGGTGCAGCCGGAGGAGACGGCCGCCGCGCAGACCGTGGCGGCGACGGAGGAGACGGCGGCGCCCGAGGAGACGGCGGCGCCCGAGGAGACGGTCGAGCCGGAAAACCCGCATGAGCTGACGACGCAGTCCCGCTGGTTCATCAGCCAGTCCCTGCACATCCGCCGGCGCAAGGTGACGTATTACGACAATGTCTACGCCTATAACCACGGCAAGTATGTCCTGACGCCGTTTGCCTCCGACGTCCCGCCGGAGTACATCGTCGAGGACGAGAACGGCACCTACGCCGTTGCACCGATCGTGCTGGATATCACCGACGCGATGCGCGAGCGCCTCTATGGCGGCGACTACGGCGAGACGGCCATGCTCTACGGCCAGTACTGCGAGCGCCGCGCCAACAGCAAGGGCAACTACGGCTTCACAGGCATCCACGAGGGCATCGACTTCGTGCTCGAGCCGGGCGCGCAGCTGCATGCGATTCTTAGCGGCGAGGTCACCCGAGCGGGCGACAGCAACGGCACCGTCGGCATCTACAACGCCGAATACGACGTGACGCTGCTCTACCTGCACTGCGAGAAGATATCCGTCAAGCGCGGCGACGTGCTGGAGGCGGGCGACCCGATCGCCGTCGAGGGCAACAAGAATTCCGGCTCCGATTATACGCATGTCGAGATGCGCAGCGGCCGCCATACGTCCTCGAGCCCATACCGCGACGTCGTGCTCACCAGCGACTGCCCCTATGCCGTGATGCAGGCGGCGCTGGGCGTGACCGAGTCCGGCCGCCAGCCCGTGACCGAGGCCGCCGTGCTGCGCGCGCAGCAGATGCGCGAGGAGGCGGAGGCCGCTGCAAGGGCTGCGGCCGAGGCCGAAGCGGCCGCGCAGGCCGAGGAGGAGCAGGAGGCCGAGCCGGAGATCGTCCTGATCGACGAGCTGCCCGGTACGCGCAGCGGCTATGGCTTCGGCGATGACACCGCCGAGCCGCAGGAGACACCCGCCGAGCCGCAGGAGACGCCCGCCGAGCCGGCGCCTGAGGCGACGCTCCCGCCGGCCAACCCGTGAGCGCATCGGCCGGAGAGCTTGAGGACCGGGAAAAGCCTGATACTTCAGAAGAGGCTTCAGCGACTGGAGTCTCTTCTTTTCCACTTTGATCCGGGTTTCGGACGGATGCATGTGTCCAAAAGGAGGTTGCCATGGTTCGCGTGCTTCGCTATCCCCGGCTGAGCGCAGCCTCCTGCGCGCTGGCCATCGCGTGTGCGCTCGCGCGCGACCTGTCCAGCGGCGCGGGGCTTGACGGGCTTTCGCGGGCGCTGCTCTTTGCGACCGGGCTGCTGCTGGCGCTATGCTTCCTGCTGCTCTCCTGCCGGTTCTTCGTGGATGGGCAGGGCGTGGGCGTCGGCTTCCTGCTGCGCGTGCGCCGCACGCCGTGGAACGACCTGGCGGCGCTGGGCGCGCTGTGCTGCAACAGCCGGCGGGTCTATCTCTACGGCCTCTACCGCGGCCGGGCAGACTTTTTGCAGATGCTCCATCGTGCGCCGGCCTGCGGGGAATGGGGCTTCGTCGTGCCGCTGAGCCGGCGGCTGGCCGCCGCCGTACAGACCTATTGCCCCTATGGCGTCGATCTGACGCCGCCGCCGCGCCGAAAACCGAAGGGCCGGCTGCGCCCGCTCTGGCATCAGGCGGCGCTCTATCCCGCCCTCATGCTCCCCACGGCGCTGATCGCCTTCCTGACCGCCGCGCTGATGCTCCTGCGCGCCGCGGGCCGGGAGAGCCTGCCGCTCACCTTTGGCCTGAGCGCTGCGGCCTTCGGGCTCTGTCTGGCCGGGGCGATCCTCGTCAACCGCGCGGGCGTCGCGCTGCTGACCTGCCCGCGCATCAGCGAGGAGGGCGTCGGCGCCGGCCGCGGCCTCTACCTCCCCTGGGAGGACGTGCGCTTCGCCTTCGTGCGGCGCATGCCGCAGGGCAGCGGCCTCTTTCTGCTCTCTAAGGAGCTTCCCGCCGTCTCCCGGCGCGGCGCGCCGCCGGTCTTCTGCCTCTCCCTGCCGGATACCTCGACGCTGCTGCTCGCGTATCTGACCTATTGCCCGCACGCGGATCGGGGCATCGACGTATGAAAAAAGCTGGCCAAAATGGGAACAAATGTTCTTGAATTCCGGCGCGGCTGTGCTATAATGAAAGCCGGCCCGTCCGCTGCCTGAGGCGGAGGGGGCCGGCGCGCTCTGTTTTGGCCTGCGCTGTTTTTCCTTGTATTTGGCGGCTGCGCATGATAAAATATATCCGTATGCATGTCCATCTTCGGGGCGCGCCGCGCCCTGACATCACCTGATTTTTTTTAAAGGAGAACGACTTTGGCAACAACTGTTGGGCTGATCTCTCTGGGATGCAGCAAAAATCGCGTCGATTCCGAGCAGACGCTCGCCTTTCTCAAGGAGCACGGCTACCGCATCGTCTCCGACCCCGCCCGCGCGGAGGTCATCATCGTCAACACCTGCGGCTTCATCCAGTCCGCCAAGGAGGAGGCCATCGCGACCCTCTTTGAAATGGCGGAGTACAAGCAGACGGGCTGCTGCCGCCTGCTGGTGGCGACGGGCTGCTTTGCGCAGCGCTATCCGGAGGCCATCCGCGAGGAGATGCCCGAGGTCGACGTCATCCTGGGCGTCAACGAATACGCGAAGCTCGACCAGGCGATCCGCGAGGCCTTTGCCGGCGCGCGCCCGGTCTACACCGACGACGACGGCACGTTCTTTGAGTACGGCCGCGTGCTGACGACGCCGAAATACAGCGCCTATATCCGCATCGGCGAGGGCTGCGACAACTGCTGCTCCTACTGCGCGATCCCGCTGATCCGCGGCGGCTACCGCAGCCGCCCCGAGGCGGATATCCTCGAGGAGGTGCGCCGGCTCGCCGGGCAGGGCGTGCGGGAATTCACGCTCATCGCGCAGGATACGACCCGCTGGGGCACCGACGAGGGCGGGGAGAGCCGCCTGCCGGAGCTCATCGAGAAGGTCGCCGCGATAGAGGGCGTCGATTGGCTGCGCACGCTCTACTGCTATCCCGAGCGCGTCGACGACAGGCTGCTTGACACCATCGCGAATCTGCCCAACGTCTGCAAGTATCTCGACCTGCCGATGCAGCACATCAGCCAGCACATTTTGACGGACATGAACCGCACCGACACGAGCGAGCACATCCGCGAGGTCTGCGCCAAATTCAAGGCGCGCGGCATGATGCTGCGCACGACGCTGATGGTCGGCTTCCCGGGCGAAACGCAGGAGGACTTTGAGGAGCTGATGGACTTCGTGCGGGAGACGAGGTTCGACCGCATGGGCGCGTTCATGTTCTCCCCGGAGGAGGGGACAATGGCCGCGCAGATGCCCGACCAGATCGAGGAGAGCGTCAAGCAGGCGCGCTATGACGCGCTCATGACCCTTCAGCACGGGATTTCCCTTGAGCAAAACCGCGCGCGCGTGGGCACGACCTGCCGCGTGCTGGTGGAAAAAAAGCGCGGAAACCGCTATGTCGGGCGCAGCGAATTCGAGGCGCCCGAGACGGACGGCTGCATCTACTTCGGCTCGGAGGAGCCCTGTGAAATCGGCTCGTTTGTGGATGTCAAGATCACCGGGGCGAAGGCCTACGACCTGATGGGGGTGCGCGTATGAAAAAGCTGCTGGATGGCTGGCGCTCGCTGAATCTGCCCAACCGGCTGACGCTGCTGCGCGTGGCGCTGGTGCCGGTCTATCTCGTGCTGCTCTGGCTGTTTGCGGATGCCGGGGCGCTGTGCCTGCTGCCGCTGCTCGTCTTCGCGCTGGCCTCGCTGACGGACATGCTCGATGGCAAAATTGCGCGCCGGGACGGCCTGATCACCAACTTCGGCAAGTTCATGGATCCCATCGCGGACAAGCTGCTGACGCATACAGCCTTCATCATGCTCGCCGCGATGGGCCGGCTGAACGTCGTCGCCTGCATCATCTTCATCGCCCGGGAGTTCGTCGTCTCCGGGCTGCGGCTGTGCGCCGTGGAGCAGGGGCATGTCATCGCCGCGGGCATGAGCGGCAAGGTCAAGACCGTGCTGCAGATGCTGCTGGTCATGCTGCTGACCGTGACGAAGGGCGGCGTGATCGCCTCGCTGCTGACGCTGGCGACCGCCGTCATGACGCTGTACTCGATGGGCGAATACGTCTGGCAGAACCGCAGCGTTCTGGGAGGAGCGAGGTAAGCATGGTAGCGGAGATTGTGGCCATCGGCACGGAGCTGCTGATGGGGCAGATTGCCAATACGGATGCGCAGGTGCTCTCGCGCCGCCTGCAGAGCCTGGGCATCAACGTCTACTATCACACGACCGTGGGCGACAACCCCGCCCGCATGCGCGAGACGCTGGCGCTGGCGCTTTCAAGGAGCGACATCGTCATCACGACCGGCGGCCTCGGGCCCACGCAGGACGACCTCTCCAAGGAGACCGCTGCGGAGCTTCTGCATCTGCCGATGGTTTACGACGAGGCGAGCTGGCGCGCGATTCAGGATTACTTTGCCAAGACGGGCCGCGTCTGCCCGCTGAGCAACCGCAAGCAGGCGCTCTTCCCTGCGGGCAGCATCATCCTGCAAAACGCCTGCGGCACCGCGCCGGGCTGCATGATCGAGCGGGACGGCAAGACCGTCGTGCAGCTCCCCGGCCCGCCGCACGAGATGGCGGACATGTTCGAGCGCCAGGTCTATCCGCGTCTGGCCGCGCGCATGGGCGGCTGCATTGCCTCGCGCTACATCCGCATCTACGGCATGGGCGAGTCGCAGGTCGCGCAGCTGTGCGCCAACTACATCGAGGGCGGCGGCGAGGTGACGGTCGCGCCCTACTGCCAGGTCGGCGAATGCCAGCTGCGCGTGAGCGCGAAGGCGGGCAGCGAGCGCGAGGCGCTTGACAAGATTCGCCCCGTCGTGGACGCGCTGCGGCGCATCCTGGGCGAGAGCGTCTACGCCGTCACGGACACGAGCGAGAGCTCGATGGAGGAGGCCGCCGGCCGCGCGCTGACCGAGCGGGGCTTGAGCGTCGCCACGGCGGAGAGCTGCACGGGCGGGCTTGTCGCGGCGAAGCTGGTCAACTATCCCGGCATCTCGGCCGCGCTGGGCGAGGCGCATGTCACCTATGCCAACGAGGCGAAGGTCAAATACTGCGGCGTCAGCCCGGAAACGCTGCGCGCCCACGGCGCGGTCAGCGAAGAGACGGCGCGCGAGATGGCGCAGGGCCTGCGGCAGCGCAGCGGCGCGGATATCGCCGTCGCGACGACGGGCATCGCCGGGCCGGACGGCGGCACGAAGGAGAAGCCCGTCGGGCTGGTGTATGTCGCCTGCGCGGATGCGCGGGGCGTGCGCGTGGAGCGGTTGACGCTGCGGGGCGACAGGGCGCGCATCCGCGAGCTGGCCTCGCTGCGGGCGCTTGACATGATCCGCCGCGCCGCGATCGCCGCGGACGAGCGACAGGAAGCAAAGCCACGGAAGGAGAAGGACAATGGCATCCGATAAGAGCAAGAAGGCCGCCAAGACCGTTACGGTCGCGGAGGACGGCAGCGAGAAGAAGCGCGCGCTGGATATGGCGCTGGCGAGCATCGAAAAGCAATTCGGCAAGGGCGCGATCATCCGCATGGGCGAGCGCGCGCAGCAGGATATCCAGGTGATCCCGACCGGCTGTCTGGATCTGGACATGGCGCTGGGCGTGGGCGGCCTGCCGCGCGGCCGCGTCGTGGAGATCTACGGTCCGGAATCCTCCGGCAAGACGACCGTGGCGCTGCATGTCGTCGCCGAGGCGCAGAGGGCCGGTGGCGTCGCCGCGTTCATCGACGCGGAGCACGCGCTTGACCCGGTCTACGCCCGCAAGCTGGGCGTCGACGTCGACCAGCTCTACGTCTCCCAGCCGGATACCGGCGAGCAGGCGCTGGAGATCTGCGAGGCGCTCGTGCGCTCCGGCGCGATCGACGTCGTCGTCATCGACTCCGTGGCCGCGCTGGTGCCCAAGGCCGAGATCGACGGCGAGATGGGCGATTCCTTCGTCGGCCTGCAGGCGAGGCTGATGAGCCAGGCGCTGCGCAAGCTGACCGGCATCGTCAACAAGACGAACTGCACCTGCATCTTCATCAACCAGCTGCGCGAGAAGGTCGGCGTCATGTACGGCAACCCGGAGACGACCCCGGGTGGCCGCGCGCTCAAGTTCTACGCCTCCGTGCGCATCGACATCCGCCGCGGCGAGCAGCTCAAGGATGGCTCGAACGTCGTGGGCAACCGCACGAAGGCGAAGATCGTCAAGAACAAGGTCGCGCCGCCGTTCCGCGTCGCGGAATTCGACATCCTCTACGGCGAGGGCATCAGCAAGGAGGGCAGTCTGCTCGACAACGCGGTGGCGCTCGACATCATCCACAAGAGCGGCGCGTGGTTCTCCTACGGGGACCAGCGCATCGGCCAGGGCCGCGAGAACACGCGCAAATACCTCAAGGAAAACCCGGAGGTCGCCGCGGAGATCGACAGGCTCGTGCGCGCGGAGCTGCTGGGCAAGAGCGACGTGCAGGCCCCTGTGGTGCAGGAGGCTGGCGCGGAGGA
>SFFC01000011.1 GCA_004556985.1 Clostridiales bacterium
AGATAGCCCTGCGCCATCTGCGTCTCAAAGGCGTAGCGCGAATAGCCGCAAAGCGCCGCAAGCAGCGCCTCTATCGCCTCGCGGTTCAGAGCCGGCCAGGTTTCCTCGCTCCATCCGCCATAGACCAGCTCCGTGGGCCGTCCTAACCGGAAACGAATCTCCCGAAGCTGCGAGGCCGCCTGTGCGTCGAGCCCTTTGAGCAGGGCCGATGCCTCCGGCGTCAGCCGGGAACAGAGCGCCTCCCGCCACGGCACACGACCGCCTCCCTTCCGCGCTTTTCCGTGATTTGAAAAAACGCAGAGCTCTCGCTCTGCGTTCATCTTATGTCGCGGCTTTGCGGTTTAGCCCACCTCGACGATCTCCGTTCCGTCGATCGCCGCCTGAATCAGGGCCTCGCTGTCAAGCGCCTCCTCCGCCTTGGCGATCAGCGCCTTGCGCGGATGGGTCGCCGGATGCTTCGGTGTGAAGACCGTGCAACAGTCCTCATAGGGCAGCGACGAGGTCTCAAACGTGCCGATTTTGACGGCCCGCTCGATGATCTCGCTCTTGTCCATGCCGATGCAGGGCCTGAAGACGGGCATCGAGACGACGTCGTCCGTGCAGGTAAGCGCTTCCATCGTCTGGCTCGCGACCTGGCCAATGGATTCGCCCGTGATGAGTGCCTGCGCCCCGTCGCGCTCGGCCAGGAACTGCGCGATGCGCATCATGTAGCGGCGCATGATCAGCGTCGTGTAGTTTTCCGGGCACTTCTGATGGATCTGCATCTGAATCTCGGTAAACGGCACAACGAACACGCGCATTTTCCCGCAGTATTCGGAGAGCAGGCGCGCCAGCTCGAGCACCTTCTCCCGCGCGCGCTCGCTGGTGTACGGGAAGGAATGGTAGTGGACGCAGCAGAGCTCGACGCCGCGCTTGGCGATCATGAAGCCCGCCACCGGGCTGTCGATGCCGCCGGAGAGCAGCAGGCAGGCTTTTCCGTTGGTGCCCATCGGCATGCCCTCCACCGCCGGGAAGCGTTCGACGGAGAGATAGGCGTGATCCCGGATCTCGATCATCATCGTGTGCTCCGGGTTGTTCACGTCGACCGTGAGCTTCGGCAGGCGCTCGAGGATGTACCCGCCGGCCTCGCGCATGATCGCCGGGGAATCGAGCGGATAGCGCTTGTCCGAGCGGCGGGCGAGCACCTTGAAGCTGCCCGAGAACGGGCGCATCATCTCCACCGCCTGAGCGCAGATGGCCTCAAAGTCGTCCTTCTCCATCTCCACCGCGGGGCTGACCGAGTGAACGCCAAAGACCTTCGTCACGCGGCTTATACACGTCTCAAGGTCTGTAAAATCGGACACGTAGATGCGCCCCTCGCTCAGCCAAACGCGCCCGCCGACGTCGCGGACGGCCTGCTTGATGTGATCCATGAGCTTTTTCATAAAGAACGGGCGGTTCTGCCCCTTCAAAAAGACCTCGCCGTAGCGAACGAGCAAGATATCCCTCATCGTTTATCTCCTCCTGTACTGCCGAAGCAGCGCAAGCAGCTTCTCCATCTTCTCCGCCGCCTCGTCCATTTCCTCCGCCGTGTTGAAGAGGCCCAGGCTTACGCGGATGGTGCCGTCCGCCTGCGCGGCGGTAAGGCCCATCGCGCGCAGCGTCGCGCTGACCTTCTGCTTGTGCGAGGCGCAGGCGGAGCCCGTCGAGACGAGCACACCCTCTCCCTCCAGCGCGTTGCGCAGCACCTCGCCGCGCACGCCGTCAAAGGACAGACTCAGCACATGCGGCGCGCTGTCCGCCTCCTGCGGCAACGGCCCGTTGACGCGGATGCCCTCCGTCTGCGAGAGCCGCTCCCACAGGCGCGCCTTCAGCGCGCGCATCTCCTCGACGTCGGTCCGGCGTTCTGCTATTTCGCGCACAGCCTCGCCAAGGCCCAGAATCGCCGGTGAATTATAGGTGCCGGAGCGCAGGCCCTTCTCCTGCCCGCCGCCCGTCATCTGCGGGGCCAACCGCACGCCGCTGCGGACGACCAGCGCACCCACGCCCTTCGGGCCGTGAATCTTGTGCCCGCTCAGGGCGTACAGGTCGACCCCCATCCTGCCCATGTGCATCGGGACGCGCATGAAGCCCTGCACGCCGTCCACATGGACGAGCACGCCGGGGTTTTTCCGCCTCGCCAGCGCGGCAAGCTGCGCAACAGGCTGCACGGCGCCCGTCTCGTTGCTCACCTGCATGCAGCTGACCAGCGCCGTCTGCTCGTCGATGACCGCCTCGCAGGCAGGGAGATCGACGATGCCCCTTGCGTCAATCGGCAGCACGCGCACCTCGTGCCCGAGCCTTTCGACCCGGCACACCGTCTCCGCCACGGCGGGATGCTCGATGGCGCTGACGACAAAGTTGCCCGGCTTGCGCAGCGTCATCGCCGCGCCCAGCAGGGCCAGGTTGTCGCTCTCCGTGCCGCCGGAGGTGAAGATCACGCCGCTTTCCTGCGCGCCAAGCTCTGCGGCAATCTGCCTGCGGCAGGCGGAAATCGCCTTTTCGACCTCTACGGCCGGCCTGTACGCCGCAGAGGCGTTGAAATAGCTCTCCCGCATGCAGGCGTCCATCGCGTCGATCACGCCGTCAAAGGGACGCGTCGTCGCGCTGTTGTCAAGATAAATCATCGGTTTTTCCCTCGGATGTAAGCTCAGACGGGCAAAGTGTGAAGCCTGGGGCTTTCTGTCCCAGGCCCATGTCCTGCAAAAGGACATAACAAATCTCCAGGGCGGGATACCGCGCTGGAGACTGCTTCACAATCAGCCCTGGTAGACGCCGGCCTGAACGTAGCGCGTGATCATGCCGACCATCTCCTCGCTCGGCTCGATGATGATCATGTGCTTCTTGTTCTCTTTGACATAGTAGAAATAGAAGAGGTTGCCGTCGCGGTTGAGGAACCAGTTCTTCTTCTCTACGTCCTTCATGGAGAGATAGCGGTGAAAGCTGTCGTGCGCCACATGGCCGCATGCAGAGACGTTGGCGACGTTCATGCTTCCCAGCTCCTTGCGACGCGCGCCGCGCATCACCTTGGCAAAGTCGAGCGAGCCGTTGGTGAACGTGTACTCGTATTCCACCTTGAGATTGTCCTTGAGCAGGAAGAGGAGCACAGCCGCCGCGGCGCTGAGCACCGTGATGAGCAGCGCAGAAACGCTGAAGGCGACAAAGAGCACCTGAAGCATCAGCAGCGCATACAGGCCAAAAATCACCACGAAAATCCAGCAGATCACGTAGAGGATGTTGGGCAGCAGCGTGCTGCGGCTCGAGACGATATCTTCCTTGAAATTATCCATCATAACGGTTTCCTCCCGTATTCAAGTTTTACAGGTCCCCTCCCCGCTTTCCGGGGCAAAACAGTCTTTGCCTATTATACCACCAATCCATACAAAAGGACAAGCTTCCTGCGCCTACTTCTTTCGCCTTCTGCCTCTTTCTTTTCCGTTTTCGCGCAAATAGAGGATTTTCTCCTCTCCGGCACGAATTAGAATACGTTAAACTGATTTTTGGGAGGGTTTTCCCCGCATGAAATGTCCCCGCTGCGGAGCCTGGAACAAGGCTTTTCTGCCCAAATGCGAGCGCTGCGGCGCGCCGCTTGAGGGCAACGACACGCAAAAGCCCGCCTCTTGGGAAGAGGCGATGCACAAAAAGAAGCCGTCGCTCAGCGTCATCCAGTTTGAGCAGGGCGAGGAGGATATCGCGGCTGAGCCGCCGCGCAGCGACGTTTACGACCCGGAGGCGGTCGACCGCGCCGAGCTGACCGACGAGCTGGAGGCGCTGCAGAAGCGCCGCGACGAGGGCCGCCGGCGCATCGACCAGATGAAGGATCAGGCGGAGCGCGTGCGCCGCTCCATCCGCGAGGCGGAGATCATCCGCCCTGTGCCCGAGCCCGGCGACATCCCCGCCAGCTACGCCGGGGACAGCGCCGCCATCCGCCGCCGCCAGCAGCAGCGTCAGGAGGCTTACACCGCCGGCGGGCAAGAGGACGCAGGGGAGATCTCCGCAGAGCAAACGGCGTACGGTTACTTCGGCGATCCCGCGTATGAGCGTCCGCTGGCCTACGTCGACGACAAGGATGCGCCCGTCTTCTACGACGGCTACACGCCCGATTCCGGCGACCAGGGCGCGCTGACGGACGAGGAATACATGCCCCGCCGGATTCAGACGCGCGCCGCGCGCGAGGAGGCCCGCGAGAGCTTCAACCCCGAGCATCGCAAAAAGAACCGGACCACGCGACTGCTCCTGCGCCTTTCGCTGGTTCTCCTTTGCTGCGCGGCCTTTGCCGTGGGCGGCGTGTTCTTCGCCCGTCACTTTGTCATCTCCCAGGGCATGCAGCTGCGCCAGGACAACGAAACTCGCTTCGAGCTGACCGAGACGGAGGTGGACGGCCACCCCGCCCACACGCTGACCATCTACGGCAAGGAGAACGCGACCATCTACCTGCGCGAGACGCAGACCTCCTACGTCATCGCCGACGGCAAGGTCTCCGTCACCATTCCTGACTACATGTGGTATGACACCGAGTCCTCCACTTACGCTGTCGCGGCCGAGACCGACACGATGGACGTCACCATCTCCCCGTATATCCGCTATTCGCAGGAGGGCGACCAGTTCGCGCTGGAGCCCGTGACCTTCACCATCGACGTGCCGCTCTCCCCCATCCGTTTGATCAATCCCTCGACGGTGCGTGCCGAGGTCGGCGTCTCGATCTTCGAGGTGCGCATCAACGTCGAGCTCGGCTCCACCGTCATCATCGACGGCACCGACGTCTCTACGCTCATCCGCACGGAGACTGGCAATGTCTCCAAAAACGTACAGGTTCTCCCCGTCGGCGACAACACGATTTCCATCTCCGTCAAGAGCAAATACTGCCGTGAAAACAAGATGGAGGTCACGCTCTGCCGCGCAGCCCAGGAAATCCCGCTCGAGCTCAATGCGACGGCGCTCACCGAATGGAACTACGAGCCCATCAGCGAGGAGAAATACACGACTGCCGACACCGAAACCCGCGCGGGCATGAACATCCCGACCCTCAGCGGCACGACGCTGCCCGGCGCCGTCATCACCGTCGAATTCCCGCACTGGGGCCTTGAGCAGGACTTCACGACCGGCGACTTCAGCTTCCATCCGCTCTTTTCCTCGCTGGGCAACAACGACGTCATCATCCGCTCCTCCTACGAGGGCATGACGGATTCCATCATCACGCACACGGTCTACTACATGCCCAACGCGGACGTCTACACGCGCAAGGCATGGGATCTGGACTCCCAGTACACCGACCTGCTCAACTACATCGCCATGCGCAAGGGCACCATCTACGTCGGCACGGGCACCGTCACCAGCATCATCAGCACATCGCCGCAGATGGCCGTCATGGACATCGGCACCGGCGGCATCGAGAAGCTGGTCATGATCGAGAACAGCTCCAAGACCACCTGGTCGCTCAACACCCGCTACCGGATCTACGGCGAGGCCTACGGCCTGTATGACACGATGCCGCGCCTGACCGTCCGCTACACCTACCTGGTCGAGGAGGGACAGTAATCCCTTTGAAGCCGCATCCCCGAGGGAGGAATGGCCATGATCACCGTCGTCGGGCTGACCCCCAGCCTGGACAGAACCCTTCGCCTTGAGCGCCTCGCGGTCGGCGGAACCAACCGCCCGCTGCGCTGCGACGACGCCGCCGGCGGCAAGGGGCTCAACGTCAGCCTGCTGCTCAAGGCGCTTGGCTGCGCTGTCCACCTGATCACCCCGTCCTTTGTCCGCGGCATGGAGCCCGTGCTCAGCGCGCTGCGGGAGGCGGCTGTGCCCTGCAGTGCCATCCCCGTGCCGGGCGCGCTGCGCGTCAACATGAAGCTGATGGATCTCTCCGCCTCCACGGTCACGGAGATCAACATGCCCTCCCTCTTGGGCAGCCCGCAGGCGCCCCGGGCCTTTCTTGACGCCATCGCCGCGCAGGCAAGGGCGAGCGGCTGGCTCGTGCTGACCGGCAGCCTGCCCGGCGACTTCCCGCCGGACTTCTATGCCCAGGCCATCGCCGCCGCGCGCAAGGAGGCGCCCGCCTGCCGCATCCTGCTGGATGCCGAAGGCGAGCCGCTTCGCCTCGGCCTGGCCGCGCATCCGGACATGATCAAGCCCAACCGCCACGAGCTCGAGCTTCTTACCGGTCGTCCCCTCTCAACAAAGGAGGCCGTCGCCTCTGAAGCCGCCCGGCTCGTCCGGGAGGGCGTGGGCATTGTGCTCGTCTCGATGGATGTCGGGGGATCGCTGCTTGCGGCAGAGGGCGCTCTGCTGTGCGCCGAAGCGGTGCCCGTTCCCGTCTTCACGACGGTCGGCGCAGGAGATTCGCTCGTCGCCGGTTGCCTGAGCGTCCTGGAGCCTCGGCCCCGGGCCCTCGAGGAGGCGCTGCGCATGGGCGTCGCCTGCGCCACGGCACATGTCGCCGGCTGCGGCGCACAGGCGGACAGCTACCTGCCGCGCATCCAGATCTACTCCGGGCTTGAGTGAGCAGCCTATCCGAAGCCTATCCGAAGCCTATCCGGAAAAGCCTTTGCTGTTGGTTTCATCTTACAAGTAATGAGCGGCCCGCCCCTGCGACTAAGCCCGAATGATCTTTTGTCGCCCGGGTTGCATGGCCAGTTTGACGCAGTCGGTCGTGCATCTAAACCAGCATGATGCCGGTGGCATTTCTGACGAAGTGATGGTTGTCCAGTTGCTTTGTGCCCGAGACCGGAGCCTTGCAGATGAACTTACAGAGTAAGCGCAACCGCCCGCCCATTGGCCCTCCCTGTCTTCAATAGAAGCCGCTCCCAAGACCTGCTGCATGCGGCCTTGGGGGCGGCTTCTGTGATGAACTTTGGCTGCGTGGGAACTGCGTCGTTATTCCTCGATGTGCTCCTGCCCCTGCGCGATGATCGTGCGGACATGCTCGTCCGCCAGCGAATAAAAGATCGATTTCCCCTCGCGGCGGCTCTTCACCAGCCGGTTCTGCTTGAGAATCCGGAGCTGATGCGAGATGGCCGACTGCGTCATGCCCAGCGCCTGCGCCAGATCGCAGACGCAGACCTCGGCCTCAAAGAGCACAAACAGAATGCGGATCCTCGTCGAATCGCCGAAGACCTTGAACAGCTCCGCCAGATCGTAGAGCTCCGTCTCCTCCGGCATGGTCTCGCGCACGCGTCTGAGCAGGTCCTCGTGTATCTCCTGTGCCTCGCAGCAATCCACGTTCATTTCAAATCCGGCCATGGCTTTCCCCCTCCCCGTTTTGATCACAGCTTTTTGACGAACAGCGCACGGATGGCGTTTAGCACAGCCAGCACCATCACGCCCACGTCCGCGAAAATCGCAGCCCACATGTTCGCGATGCCCAGCGCGCCCAGAATCAGGCAGATCACCTTGATGCCGATTGCGAACACGATGTTTTCATAGACGATGCGCATGCACTTGCGCGCAATCCGAATGGCCTTGACGATCTTGAGCGGATCGTCATCCATCAGCACGACGTCCGCCGCTTCGATCGCGGCATCGGAACCCAACGCGCCCATCGCGATGCCGATGTCGGCGCGGGAGAGCACAGGCGCATCATTGATGCCGTCGCCGACAAAGGCCAGCTTTTCCTTCGGGCCCTTCTGCGCAAGCAGCTCCTCCACCTTGCTGACCTTGTCGCCCGGGAGCAGCTCGCTGTAGGCTTCGCCGATGCCCAGCTCCTGCGCAACATGGCGCGCGGCCTTCTCCGCGTCGCCAGTGAGCATGACGATCCTGCGCACACCGCTGCACGACAGGCGCGAGACGGCCTCCTTGGCGTTCGGCTTCGGCTTGTCGGCGATCAGAATGTGGCCCGCATAGGCGCCGTCCACGGCGACATGGACGATCGTGCCCTCGTGGCCGCAGGGCACAAAGGCAATCCCCTGCTGGCGCATCAGCTTGTCGTTGCCCACGGCGACTTTCGCGTCGTCGACCGTCGCGATCACGCCGCCGCCGCTGATCTCCTGCACATCGCTGACGCGGCCCGCGTCGATCTCCCGTCCATACGCCTCGCGCAGGCTCCGGCTGATCGGATGGGAGGAATAACTCTCCGCCAGCGCGGCGTATTCGATGACCCGCTCGCGCGGGATCGCGTTGTGATGGACGTCGATGACCTCGAAGACGCCGCAGGTCAGCGTGCCCGTCTTGTCAAAGACGACGAGCTTCGTCCCGGCAAGCGCCTCCAGGTAGTTGGAGCCCTTGATCAGCACGCCCGCATTGCTCGCCCCGCCCAGGCCCGCGAAGAAGCTCAGCGGAATGCTGATCACCAGTGCGCAGGGGCAGCTGATGACCAGGAAGGTCAGCGCGCGGTAGACCCATTCGCCCCACAGGGGCGCAAGGCCCATCATCAGCCGCACCAGCGGCGGCAGCACGGCCAGCGCCAGCGCGCTGCAGCAGACGACCGGCGTATACACGCGCGCAAAGCGCGAGATGAACGCCTCCGAGCGGGACTTCTTGGAGCTCGAATTCTCGACGAGATCCAGGATTTTGGAGACCGTCGACTCGCCGAATTCCTTCGTCGTGCGGATGCGCAGCACGCCGGACATGTCGATGCAGCCGCTGACGACCTCGTCCCCGCAGGCGACATCCCGGGGCAGGCTCTCGCCCGTCAGCGCGCTCGTGTTGAGCGACGCCGTGCCCTCGATGATCACGCCGTCGATGGGCACCTTCTCGCCCGGCTTGAGTACGATCACGCTGCCGATTTCGACCTCGTCCGGGTCGACGCGCTCCAGCGCGCCGTCGCGCTCGACGTTCGCATAGTCCGGCCGGATATCCATCAGATCGCTGATGCTTCGGCGGCTCTTGCCCACGGCATAGCTCTGGAAAAGCTCGCCGATCTGGTAAAACAGCATGACGGCGACGCCCTCGACGTAATCGCCCAGTGCAATCGCGCCGACGGTCGCAACCGCCATCAGAAAGTTCTCGTCGAAGACCTGCCGGTTGCGCACGCCCTTGACTGCGTCGAGCAGAATATCATAGCCCACGATCAGATACGGCACCATGTACAGCGTAAACCGCAGCAGGCCCGTCGACGGAATCAGCCGCAGCAGCACGATGAGCGCCGCCGCCGCCAGGATGCGGGCAAGCATCTTCTTCTGCTTTTTATTCATGGTAAGTCTCCTCTTTCCCCATTCAGTCTGAGAAACGCTCCGTTCCCGAAGCATCGTCCCAAAGGCAGCCCCGCCGGTTTCCCCCTTCCGGCGGGGAACCCCGATTTTTGCTGTCCTTTACAGCTCGATCTCGAAATCGTCGTCGATGCGCTTGCAGTTGGCCTTGACCTGCTGCATGACGGCCTTGGGGTCGGCGCCCTCCTCAAACTCGACGATCATCTTGAGCGCCATGAAGTTGACCACCGCGCTCTTGACGCCCTCGGTCTTCTGAGCGGTCTGCTCCATCTTGTTGGCGCAGTTTGCGCAGTCCACTTCGATCCTATAGGTCTTTTTCATGATTCCAATCCCCTTTCTCGATTTATCATTTGAACATTCATTCAAATGTTTGATTGAATTATACGCCGCAATCCTCCCGCTGTCAATCCCTTTTTGCGCAGTTTTCTCGTTTTTCTGCATCCTTTTGCTCCATCGTTCGCGCCTTTCCCTGTCGCCGCATCCAATGGAACAGCTACATTCAGCCGACTAAAAAACGCCCGAAAGCTCGGACGTTTCTTTTCAATTTCCACTCCTTTAATGGGGAACGATGCGCTTTCTCCTGCCTTTGGGCGTCACAGGCGCACAGGCGAGGTATACGCCGTGCGCCCCTCCTTGTCGATAACCTCAGCACGCAGGAAGGTCTCGTGCGGCTGAATGTGATAGACGGCCTCCGTCAGCCCGTCTCCGCTCGTGACGCGCTCCTCGCTCCAGATCGCGTCCGAATAGAAGACGATGTGCGAGGCCAGAGAGCAATGTACTCGCGCCTCGCCCTGACCGACCGTCATATCGATTTGCGGCCCCTGCGTCGCATAGAAGCGGCCCTCGCGCAGCGCCTCCATGACGGCCTCATGGCTGCGCTCCCTCGCGTGAACCATCAACCATCCGCCAAGCACATCCTGCCCGTACTGATGCGCGTCATCGGCCGCCATGCACGGCAGCAGCATGCCCAGCGAGGCAAGCTGATCGACAAACAGGCCTGAATACGGCCTCGCGTTCATCGGAAAACCGCTGGTCGTGTTGTAAATCTCCGTGCCGCAGAGCCCGCGAAGCGCCTGAACCGCTTCCGCACTGTTGAGCGACCACGCCGGGTGCGCGAGGATCGCCAGGCCGCCCGCCGCCGTGATCGCGTCGATGATGCCCTGCGCGCTGAGCGCGGGATCAAACCGGTCAAGCCCCGGCTCACGTTCCATGCCGACGCCAACAATGTGGTAGACGCCCTCCTGGACGGTGCTGCCCACGTTGTATTCGCAGCCGGAGAGCAGCAGCATGCCGCCCGGGGTCGTTCCCTTCTGCGAGCGCACCCAATGATCCGTCACCGCGATAAAATCGTAGCCCGCGCGTTCATACAGCGCGATCGCCTCTTCGTAGCCAAGCTGTCCGTCGCTGCGCGCGGTGTGCATGTGCAGATTGCCGCGCAGCCAGACGCCTTCTCCTGTCCTGTACATACGTTTTCCCTCTTCCTGCAAAAGCCAAGCAGTATTGACCGCTTCCATTTTTGTCTCTCTTTCGATAGTGTACCGCATTTTCGGGTAAAAATCAAATCTGTGCTCACTTCCCGTGAAAGTTTTTTTCAGCGCATTGACTTTATGCCATGCTTTGACTATAATAACCAGACTATCGGTAATTTTTGAAGGATTCTGGGGGAGGTTATTTCTGATGCTCGTTCCCGTGCTCCTGTTTCTCCTGGGCTTTGTGCTGCTGATCAAGGGCGGCGACTGGTTTGTCGACGCTGCATCCTCGATCGCGCATCGCTTTCACATGCCTGAGCTGCTCATCGGCGCGACGGTCGTCTCCATCGGCACAACGCTGCCCGAGGTCATGGTCTCGGCGCAGGGCGCGCTGCTTGGCAGCGGCTCCATCGCCTTCGGCAATGCCATCGGCTCTGTGATCTGCAATACCGCTCTGATTGCGGCGATCACGCTGGTGGTCAGGCCCGCCTCTGTGGACCGCAAAACGCTGGTTCTGCCCTCCGCGGCGTTCTTCATCGCCGCTGCGTTCTACTGCTTCAACGCCTATGTCTTCGGCCGGTTCAGCCGGCTGACCGGCTTCGTGCTCCTGGCGATGTTCGTCGTTTACATGGTACTCACCGTCCGGCAGATGAAGAATTCCCCGTCCGCGCAGGAGGAAAACGGCGAGGAGCCAACGACCTCCTTTGCCCACGACGTCATCCTGCTGGTGGTCGGCGCGGTCGTGATCGCCGTCGGCGCCAATCTGCTGGTCGAAAACGCGCAGATTATCGCGACCGCGCTCGGCGTTCCCGAGAGCGTCATCGCGCTGACGCTCGTTGCCCTGGGCACCTCGCTGCCCGAGCTCGTCACGGCCATCACCTCGCTGATCAAGGGCTGCGGCGCGCTCTCGCTGGGCAACATCATCGGCGCCAACTTGTTCAACCTCGTGCTCGTCTCGGGCACGGCGACGGCGATTAGCCCGTTTGATCTCTCCAGCGCCAGCGCCACGAGCCTGACCGTCGACATTCCGCTGATGCTGGGCGTCATGCTGGTGTTGACGATTCCCGCGCTCGTGCGCGAAAAGCTGCATCGCTGGCAGGGCGTCGTGCTGCTTTCGGCCTACGCCGCCTACTGCGTCTTCCTCTTCTGCTTCGCCTGAGCGCGGCCGCAAGCGTAAAAAGTTGCAAAAACTTGAGAAATCCGCTTGCATTTCTGCTTCGAACGTGGTACAATCATTCATGCTGATTATTTGAATACACCCGAGGAGGTGAATTCCTTTGCCGAATATCAAGTCTGCTATCAAGCGCGTCAGCGTCAGCGAGCACAAGGCTCTTCGCAACAAGATGGTGAAGTCCTCTGCCAAGACCGCGCTGAAGAAGTTCGATTCCGCTGCTGCCGCGAAGACCGCGACTGCCGAACTGCTGAGCTCCGCCTCTTCCGTGGTCGATAAGGCCGCCGCGAAGGGCGTTATCTCCAAGAATGCCGCCAACCGTCAGAAGGCGCGCATGGCCCGCGAGCTGGCCAAGGCCGAGTAATCACTCTGCTTTCTATCCCCTCCCTTTCGGGAGGGGTTTTCTTTTCTTTCCATGCTATGCTAACAGGGAGCGCTTCGACGTGAAGCGCTCCCTGCCTTTTATTGAAGTTATTCCGTCCTGTGCTCGACGTGCAACAGGCGATGTGCCCTTTCTCCGCAGGGCTCTCCGAGATACTGCTCGTAGAGCCTCACGATCTCCGGGTTTTCGTGGCTGAAGCGGATCGGCTTTTTGCGGTCCAGCTCATAGAGCACGGGTGCCCGCCGCGGCGCATACTCCTCTCCGTCGTGAATCGGCTGTCCGCCGCCGCCGACGCAGCCGCCCGGACAGGCCATGACCTCGACAAAGTCATACTGCACCTCGCCGCGATCAAGCGCCGCCAGCAGCGCGCGGACGTTGCCCAGACCGCTGACCACTGCCGTATGCACGATCGTGCCGCCAACGTTGAATTGCGCCTCCTTCCAGGGCTTCATGCCGCGAACCTCGCAGAACACATCCGGCCCCGGATTCTTGCCCGTAACCATCCTGAAGGCCGTGCGCAGCGCCGCCTCCATGACGCCGCCCGTCGCGCCGAAGATCACGCCCGCGCCGGTGTATTCGCCCAGCGGGGAATCGTATTCGCCCTCCGGCATGCGCTCGGGCTGAATCGCCTCCGCGCGGATCATGCGCGCCAGCTCACGCGTAGTCAGCGCAAAATCGACATCTGCGCCCGTGCCCGCGCCGTCCATGCCCGGCCAGGTGCATTCGTCCTTCTTCGCCGTGCAGGGCATGATCGAGACGCAGCAGATTCTGGACGGATCGATGCCCATCCTTTCTGCAAAGTAGCTCTTGACCACGGCGCCGAACATCTGCTGCGGCGACTTGCATGTGGAAATATGCGGAAGAATCTCCGGCGCCTGCGTCCTGGCAAAGCGCATCCAGCCCGGGCAGCAGCTCGTGAACATCGGCAGTGGCGCTTCGCCCGGATGGGTCAGCCTGTGGATGAATTCTGTCGCCTCCTCCATGATCGTGAGGTCTGCGGCGAAGTTCGTGTCGAAGACGTAATCAAAGCCCATGCGGCGCAGAATCGCCGCCAGCCTCTTCTCCGTCGCCACGCCGGGCTCAAGACCAAACTGCTCGCCCCATGCTGTGCGCACGGCCGGCGCGACCTGCACGACCGTCACCTTTTCGGGATCATGCAGCGCCTCGAGCACGCTGTCGGTATCGTCGCGCTCGCGCAGCGCCGCCACCGGACAATGCGTGATGCACTGTCCGCAGATCGAGCAATCCGCCTGCCCGATCCTCCGTCCTCCGGCTACGTTGACCGTCGTGCGGCTGCCCGTGCCCATGACATTCCAGACGCCCAGCGTCTGCACCTTGTCGCAGATCTGGATGCAGCGCATGCACTTGATGCATTTCGCGTTGTCCCGGATGAGCGGGAAGGACGGGTCCCACGCGCTCCTCTCCACCTCGCCCTGGTAGGGGTTGCCGATGCAGCCCAGGTCGCCCGCCAGCTTCTGCAGCGCGCAGTTCCCGCTGCGCACGCAGACCGCACAGCGACAGTCATGCTGTGAGAGGATCAACTGAACGTTGATCTTGCGCGTCTGGCGCACGCGCGGTGAGTTGGTGTGCAGCACCATGCCCTCTTCGACCGTGTTGTTGCAGGAGGTCACGAGCTTCTCGCGCCCCTCGACCTCCACCAGGCAGACGCGGCAGGCCGCAATTTCGTTGATTCCCTTGAGATAGCACAGCCGTGGTACGCGCACGCCGATGGCGGCCGCCGCATCCATGATGGTCGTTCCCTCCGGGACGCTGACCCGGACGCCGTCGATCGTCAGATTTACCATATCGCCGCTCTGCCTCCTTTGAAGATGCCGTATCCATAGTGATCGCAGCGCAGGCAGCGGGAGCATTCCTGCGCCGCCTCCTCCGCGCTCATGCCGCATTCGATGTGTTCAAAGTTGTTCTTGCGCTCCTGCGCCGGCTTTTCCGTGAGGTTGACGCGGGCGCAGTGCTGCTTGTCCTCATAGCCCGGAGCGGGGATCTCCACATCCACGGAGATGAGGTGGTTGAAGCCGAGGTAGTTGTCAATGTTTGCTGCGGCCACCTTGCCGGCCGCAATCGCGCGAATGACGGTCGCCGGGCCGGTCACGCAGTCACCGCCCGCAAAGACGCCCGGCAGATCGGAAACCATGCCGTCGGGCAGCGCCGCGAGGTTGCCGCGCCGGACGGACATGCCCGCCTCCTCAAAGTGGCGCGTCTCGATGCCCTGGCCGATGGCGACAACGACGACGTCCGCCTCGATGCGCACCTCGTCCTTCTTCGCTGCGGAGACCTTCGCGCGGCCCCAGGCATCGATCTGACCGATGATCTGCGGCTGAACCCAAAGGGCGCAGGCATTGCCGTCTGCGTCCGCCTCGATGCGCAGCGGCGCATGCAGCTCGATAAGCTCGCAGCCCTCTTCCAATGCGCCGTCAACCTCTTCCGGCAGGGCGGTCATGTCGACCTTGCGGCGGCGGTAGACGATCTTCGCCTCCTTCGCTCCCAGGCGCAGCGCGGAGCGCACGCAGTCCATCGCGACATTGCCGCCGCCGATGACCAGCACGCGCTTGCCGGAAAAGTCCGGCAGATTGTCGCTGCCGATGGAGCCAAGCAGGTCGACAGCGGAATAAACGTTGCCGCTCTCCTCCCCTTCGATGCCGACCTTCTTGTCGGTCTGCGCGCCGATGGAAACATAGACCGCATCGAACTCGTTGCGCAGCTGATCGATGGTGATCGTTTCGCCGATCTTCGTGTTGTAATGGACGGTCACGCCCGTGGAGAGAATGCAGTCGATGTCCTCCTGAAGCCGTTCGCGCGGGAAGCGATAGCTGGGGATGCCGTAGCGCAGCATGCCGCCCAGCTTCGGCCGGAGCTCAAAGACGTCACATTGATGGCCCATGAGCTGCAGGTAGTAGGCCGCACTCAGGCCGCTGGGCCCGCCGCCCACAATGGCCACGCGCTTTCCTGTCGAAGGATTGCACACCGGCGCAGGCACGACGCCCGCGTTGTCGACCGCATAGCGCTTGAGCCCGCGGATATTGACGGAATCGTCGAGCATATTGCGGCGGCAGCGTGCCTCGCAGGGGTGCTCGCAGATCAGCGCGCAGGCCGTTGGGAACGGATTGTCCTTGCGGATCAGCCGGACGGCGTCCGCGCAGCGCCCCTCGCGGATCAGCGCAATGTAGCCCGGAATGTCGACGCCCGCCGGGCACAGCGCGACACAGGGAACCGGCTGATTGATGTGATACTGGCAGTTGCCCGTCGTGATATGGGCGATGTATTCATCCCGGAATCCCGTGACGCCGCGGGAAACCATGCGCGCCGCCTCCCAGCCGATCGCGCAATCGGCGGAGATCTCGATGTCGTGGGCCAAACGCTCAATCTGGACAAGCGTATCCATGTTTGCCCGCCCCTCGAGCACGTCTTCCAGGTAGGTGGCCAGCTGCCCCAGGCCGATGCGGCAGGGTACGCATTTACCGCATGTCTGCGCATGGCACAGCCGCAGGAAATTCAACGCGAGATCGACCGGACAGATGCCCGGAGGGCTGGCAACGATGCGCCGCTCCAGGTCCTTGTACAGCCGCTCGACCGTCTGAACCGCCTGGTTTTCGACAGCGATTTTCAGTCTGCTCATGAACATGCCTCCCAAGAAAATGATTGTCAGAAAAACATCAATATTTTTCCTTTACAATTCAATCATACACCCCGTTACGTACGTTTGTCAACGCAAACCGGTGCGATAGTTTCGGACGATTCGAAGGTTTTCTCTCCCAGCAGGCCTGTTTCGCCTTTTATTTGCCTATTATTTATCTATATCGTGCTTCTCTTTTCACAAACCCCGCATACTCGCTTCCATCTCACGCCCTGCCTGCAGGGTTGCGTTTTTAAATTGCGGGCACGCCAAACGCCCGGAGCATTTCTGCCCCGGGCGTTCTCTGCCTGTCTGAAATTCCGTTCCGTCAATGCTTGACGTTGATGCGCACCAGCGCTCTTTGCAGCTTTGCAGACGCGAGCATCAACTCGCGCTTGTCGTTCTTGGCCGCCGCGATTCTCGCCTCGGCAGCCGCCTTGGCGCGCTGCGCACGCTCCAGATCGATTTCATCCGACCATTCAAAGGTCGTCGCAATCAGGCTGGCTTCGCCGTTGATCATGGCCAGCATGCCGCCGATGCAGGCCGCCGTTCTCACCTGGCCATCCGCCAGCGTGAGCGCAGCCTCGCCAGCGCCAACCGCCGAGACATAATCCATGTGGTTCGCCAGCAGACAGACGTCGCCGTCAATCATCCGCACGCGGACGCGCTCAACCTCGCCGTCAAAGGTGAGGCCGTCCGGTGTGCTGACCTTCAGGTGGAACGTACTCATGCCTGCTCACCCTTTTTTGCCTTGGCCACAGCCTCATCGATGGTTCCCACAAACAGGAAGGCGCTCTCGGGCAGATCATCATGCTTGCCCTCGATGATCTCCTTAAAGCCGCGGATCGTCTCCTTGATCGGGACGTACTTGCCCTCCATGCCGGTGAACTGCTCCGCAACGCTGAACGGCTGGGAGAGGAAGCGCTGAATCTTGCGGGCGCGGGAGACGGTCAGCTTGTCCTCCTCGGAGAGCTCATCCATGCCCATGATGGCGATGATGTCCTGCAGCTCACGGTAGCGCTGCAGAATGCGCTGCACGTCACGCGCCACCTGATAATGCTCCTCGCCGACGACATCCGGGGAAAGGATGCGGCTTGTCGATTCGAGCGGATCGACGGCCGGATAGATGCCCAGGGATGCGATGTTGCGGGAGAGAACCGTCGTCGCATCCAAATGCGCGAAGGTCGTCGCAGGCGCCGGGTCAGTCAGGTCGTCCGCAGGAACGTAGACCGCCTGAACGGACGTGATCGAGCCCTTCTTGGTCGAGGTGATGCGCTCCTGAAGCGCGCCCATCTCCGTCGCCAGCGTCGGCTGATAGCCGACAGCGCTGGGCATGCGGCCCAGCAGCGCGGAAACCTCAGAGCCCGCCTGCGTGAAGCGGAAGATGTTGTCGATGAACAGCAGAACGTCCTGTCCCTCGCGGTCGCGGAAATATTCCGCCATCGTCAGGCCGGAGAGGCCGACGCGCATACGCGCTCCCGGCGGCTCGTTCATCTGGCCGTAGACCAGCGCGGTCTTGGAAAGAACGCCGCTCTCCTTCATTTCGTTGTACAGGTCGTTGCCCTCGCGGGTGCGCTCGCCGACGCCCGTGAAAACGGAGAGGCCGCCGTGCTGCTTGGCGACGTTGTTGATCAGCTCCATGATCAGAACCGTCTTGCCGACGCCCGCGCCGCCGAACAGGCCGATCTTGCCGCCCTTGGCATACGGAGCGATCAGGTCGACGACCTTGATACCCGTCTCCAGAATCTCGGCAGAGGTCTCCTGCTCCTCGTAGGGCGGCGGATCGCGATGAATGGCCCAGCGCTCGACATCCTGCGGCGCGGGCTGGTTGTCCACCGGCTCGCCCAGCAGGTTGAAGATGCGCCCCAGACACTTGTCGCCCACAGGCACGGTGATCGGCGAACCGGTGTCGACCGCCTTCGCGCCGCGCGTGAGGCCGTCCGTGCTGCTCATGGCGATGCAGCGAACGATGTCATCGCCGATATGCTGGGCAACCTCGACGACCAGCTTCCTGTCTCCGCTGCTCACCTCAATGGCGTTGAGCAGCTGCGGAAGCTCGCCGTCTTCAAATTTGATATCCAGTACCGGGCCGATAACCTGCGCCACGGTACCGATGCTTCCTTTTGCCATAGCGTTGCTCCTTATTTCTGGTGTCAATGCTCCGCGCCTGCAACGATCTCGGTAATCTCCTGCGTGATCGCGCCCTGACGGGCCCGGTTGTAGCGCAGGCTCAGGTCGTCGATCATTTCCGCCGCGTTCTTGCTCGCCGCATCCATCGCCGTGCGCCGCGCGCCCAGCTCGCTGGCCACCGACTCGCACATGGAGCCGTAGATCATGCCGGCGATGTAGTTGGGCACGATGGCGTTGTAAACTGTCAGTGAATCCGGCTCATAGAGCACGAGCGGATGGACACCCGTGCGGCGCTCATGCTGCTGCGCCTCAAGCGGCAGCAGGCTCGCGCTCGCCGGGGTCTGCGTGAGCATCGAGACAAAGCGCGTAAAGATGATGGAGACCTCGTCATACTGCCCCTCGAGGTAGCCCTTGGTCACGAGGTTGCTGATGGTAAAGCAATCGGCCACGGAGATATCCGCCGCCTCGGCAAATTCCCTCGTCAGCATCTCGACGCCGCGGCGGGCAAAGAACTCGACCGTGCGCTTGCCGATGGGCAGCACACAGGTGGGCGTCCCGTCCTCCATCATCGCGGAGGCCGCCTTGAAGACGTTGTTGTTGTAGCCGCCGGCCAGACCGCGGTCGCCCGCGATCACGATGAGGCAGCGCTTTTTGACCTCGCGGTGCTCCTGATACGGCGAGGAGAAATCGCTCGTCGCCGCTTCGATCTCATCAAGCGTTTCCTTCAGTCCGAGAAAGTACGGGCGGCAGCGCTCCTGCCGTTCCTTCGCCTTGCGCAGCTTGGAGGAGGCGACGAGCTCCATCGCTTTGGTGATCTGCATGGTGCTTCCTACGCTCTTGATGCGCAGTTTGATGTCCTTCATGGACGCGCCAGCCATCACTCACCCCTCCTTTTACTTGCCAAGGAAGTCCTGGGTAAACTGCTTCAGCGCGGAAGCGAGCTTCTCCTCGGTTTCCTTTTCAAATTTGCCTGTCGTGCGAATGGTTTCAAGAATGTCGCTGTGCTGTGCGTCAAGGCGGGCATACAGGCGCTTCTCATATTCGGAGACGCGCTCAACCGGCACCTCGGCGAGATAATCATGCGTGACCGCATAGATGATGCAGACCTGCTTCTCGACATCGATGGGCGCGCTGCGGCCCTGCTTGAGCACCTCGACGACGCGCTCGCCCTGAGACAGGCGGGCCTTCGTATCGGCGTCCAGATCGCTGCCGAACTGCGCGAAGCTCTGCAGCTCGCGATACTGGCTGTAAATGAGCTTGAGCGAGCCGGCGACCTTCTTCATCGCCTTGATCTGGGCGTTGCCGCCGACGCGCGAAACGGAGATGCCCGGGTTCACGGCTGGCATGACGCCGGAGTGGAACAGCTCGCTCTCCAGGAAGATCTGGCCGTCGGTGATGGAGATGACGTTCGTCGGGATGTACGCGGAGACATCGCCCGCCTGCGTCTCGATGATCGGCAGCGCGGTCAGGCTGCCGCCGCCATATTCAGGCGCGAGTCTCGCGGCGCGCTCGAGCAGACGGCTGTGCAGATAGAAGACGTCGCCCGGGAAAGCCTCGCGTCCCGGCGGACGGCGAATCAGCAGCGAGAGGGCGCGGTAAGCGACCGCGTGCTTGGAGAGGTCATCGTAGATGATGAGCACGTCCTTGCCCTGGGCCATGAAATACTCGCCCATCGCGCAGCCGGAATACGGCGCGATATACTGCATCGGGGCCAGCTCGGAGGCCGTGGCGCTGACGATGATGGTGTATTCCATCGCGCCGGCCTGGGTCAGCTGCTCCACCAGCTGCGCCACGGTCGAATTCTTCTGGCCGATGGCGACGTAGATGCAGATGACGTCCTTGCCCTTCTGGTTGATGATGGTGTCGGTCGCGATCGTCGTCTTGCCCGTCTGGCGGTCGCCGATGATCAGCTCGCGCTGGCCGCGGCCGATCGGGATCATGCTGTCGATCGCCTTGATGCCCGTCTGCAGCGGCACATTGACGCCCTTGCGTTCAATGATGCCCGGCGCGGGGCTTTCAATCGGGCGGATCTCGGTCGTATGAATGGCGCCCTTTCCGTCGATAGGCTGGCCGAGCGCGTTGACCACGCGGCCGATCATCGCCTCGCCGACCGGAACGGAAACGACCCGGCCCGTACGCTTGACGACGCTGCCCTCGTGCAGCCCGGCATCGCTGCCCAGAATGACGATGGAAACGGAATTCTCTTCCAGGTTGAGCGCCATGCCATACTCGCCGTTTTCAAACTCGACCAGCTCATTGGCCATGCACTTGTCAAGACCGCTCGCCCTGGCGATACCGTCGCCGACGAGGATGATCGAACCGGTCTCATCCTGCTCGATCTTCTGCGCATACTGCTTGATCTGTGCTTTTATGATTTTCGAAATCTCTTCGGGTTTCAGATCCATGGGTTCACCGGCTTTCTTCTTTCAAAATCGGGGGTACGGTTCAGGACTGCGCAAGCAGCGCGCGGCGAAGATGCTCCATCTTCGAGGCGACGGTGTTGTCATAGCGCTTGCCGTCCATCTCCACGCGCATGCCGCCCACGAGCGAAGCGTCGACCTGCTTTTGCAGCAGGATCGTCTTGCCCGTCTTCTTTTCAAGCGCCTCGATCAGCCGCTTCTCCTGCTGCGCGTTCAGCGGCGTGGCGGAGACCACGCGAGCCGGCACGATGCCGTGCCGCTCGTTATAGGCGATCACAAAGGCGTCCTTGCAGCCGCCGATGCGCTCAAACGCGCCGCGCTCGCAGAGAATCTTCATGAAGTTGAGCAGATAAGGATGAACTTTTCCGCCAAACGCCTCGTCAAGAAGCGCCAGGCGTTCGGCCTTTGCCAGCGCGCGGCTGCCAATCAGCCGCAGATACTCCGGATTCTCCCGGAGCAGCGCGCAGACACCGTTCATCTGCTCAAGCAGCTCCTCCTCCAGGCGCTCCTCCAGCGCCAACTGATACAGCGCGTCGCCATAGGTCTTTTCAAGCTCTGTCACGACGCCTCACCCACGTTCTCAATGAATTCGTTGATAAACGCTTCGTGATCCTTTTCCTTGACCTCGCGCTCGATGACCTGCTGCGCGATATCCAGCGCGATGCCGGAAAGCTCGCCCTTGACCTCGTCGAAGGCCTTGCGGCGCTCCATCTCGATCTCGGACTCGGCGCGGCGCTTGATCTGCCCCGCCTGCTCGCGCGCATCGCTGACGATGCTCTGCGACATGGCGTTGGCGCTCTCGGTCGCGGTGCGGATCACGCGGTCCGCCTCTTCCCTCGCGCCGGCCATCTTTTCCTCATAATCAGCCTTCATCGTTTTGGCGTCGTTCTCGGCCTTCTCGGCCTCCTCATAATGCCCTTCGATCTCGGCGCGGCGCTTCTCGAGAATCGCCATCACCGGCTTGAAGAGAAACTTCTTGAACGCCACCATCAGGATGAGCAGGTTGATCAGCTGAAAGATCATCGTCCACGGCGCGATGGAAATAAACTTCTGAACTTCCACGGAAGTTCCCTCCTTTCAATCGTTCCGCTTCCTCATCAGAACAGACCGGTGAAAGGATTGACGAACAGAAGAATCAGCGCGATGATCAGGGAGTACAGACCGGTCGTCTCGGCGACCGCGCAGCCCATGAGCATGGTCGTCGTCAGGGTACCCTTCATCTCGGGCTGACGGGCCATGGACTCAAGCGCCTTGCCGACGGCGTAACCTTCGCCGATACCAGGTCCAAGACCGCCGATCATGGCGACGCCGGCGCCCAGCGCGGAGCAGCCGCAGACGATTGCTTTGGCGAGAATCGAAGTTTCCATAGAAAAGTTCCTCCTTAGATTTTTGAACAGTCTCTTTTATCCAACGTGCCTTTGCACGAGGGGATCGTGTTACTGCGCGCCGTCGCCGGCCGCGCTGCTGACGTACATCATCGTGAGCATGCAGAAGATAAACGCCTGCAGGAAGCTCGAGAAGAAGTCAAAGTAGAGCGAGAGCACGGCGGGAATGCCGGCCGCGAAAATCGGGATATTGGAGAGCGTATCGCCCAGCGCGCCAGGCAGAAGGCCCAGCACCAGCCCGGAGAGCGCGGACAGGCCGCCGTAGATCAGCGCCGTGATGACGCTGCCGCTGGCGATGTTGCCGAAGTGACGGAACGCCATCGACACCGGCGTGGCGATCTCGCCGATGATGTTGAACGGCGTCATCACCGGGATCGGATCCGTGTAGCTCTTGAGATAGCCCAGGATGCCGCCCGAGCGAATCTTGTTGTAGGTGATCAGCGCGAAGACGAGCAGCGCCCACGCCAGCACGGTCGAAAGGTCGCTCGTGGGCGCGTAGCAGCCGATCAGGCTCGAGAGGCTGCACCCCAGCGAGAGGCAGAACAGCGCGGCGATGAACGGCAGATACCACGTGCTGACGTACTTGGCCCCCATGTTGGTGCCCACGAGGTTGTCAAACGCGCCGACGATCATCTCCGCGACGATCTGCCGCTTCTTCGTGGGATGCACCTCCAGGTTCCGCGTCAGGAACCATGCGCCCAGAATCAGCACGAGCATCACGCCCCAGGTGACGACGACCGTCTCCGTGAGCATGAAACCGCCCCACTCGGGCTTCGAAATCAGTATTTTTGCTCCAGTAATATCCAGATCCATCGTGTCTTCAACCTACTTTCCTCTTCAAATCATGCGACCGTGTCCGCTTGTTTATTCATCCTTGATCTTTCCCGTGAGCTGGAGCACGAGAATGGTCAGCCGCGGAAAGAGCATGGGAATCATGCACGCGAGCCCGTCGACAAAGGGCAGCGCGAATGCGACGACGATCAGAAGTATCATGATCACCATGCGCATGTTGTAGGAGCTCTTCATTTGCATTCTGGCGAGCTCTTCGTTCCCCTCGCGCATTTCGGCGACCTTCTGTACCGTCATGCCCAGGAGAAGGAAATTGAGCACCGCATAAAGGGCGCCGATCAGTCCGCCCAGCACAACGGCCAGCGAAAAGCGCCCCAGCGCCGCGTACACGACAAGCATGATGGCGAGCATGGAAAAGACGCCGACAGCGATTCTCTTCGTTTCGCGCAACACGGTCTCCTGCGGCCTTTGAAAGTTCATGAACAAGCCTGCCTCCGATCCTCATGGCGATGTTTACAATTAAATTCATTATATCATGGGCAGGTTGAACGGTCAATGCCCATTTCCCGATTCATCCGACGATTTCTTCACCCGGTCAGAGCCCTCTTTTGTGTACGCTGCCAGGGTTCAAAAAAGATCACATTTGCAATCTTTTTTACGTCTGCTTTCTCCTCCGGCGAAGCTGTGCGCAGAGATGGGGCTTTGACCCTCAACAGAAAAAGCCGCCCGAAGGCGGCCTCTGCTTTACCAGCGGTTTTCCGTTTCGTTGACGACGAAGGCGCGGTAGATTGCCCGCACGGCGTTTTCAAAATCGAGATTGTCGACGCCGACGATGATGTTGAGCTCGCTGGAACCCTGATCGATCAGGCGGACGTTGACGCCGGCCTTCATCAGCGCGTTGAACAGTCGGGCAGACGTGCCCTTGGAGCGCACCATGCCGCGTCCGACGGTCGCAATCAGCGCCAGACCGGAGTGAATCTCGACGGAGTCCGGCGAGCAGAGCTCGTGGATCCGCTGAATCAGGCGCTCCTTTTTCCCCTCAATCGCGGACTCGTGCACGACGACAGACATCGTGTCAATGCCGCTGGGCATATGCTCGAAGGAAACGCCCTCCTCTTCGAGCGCCTGCAGCACGCGGCGGCCAAAGCCCAATTCCGCATTCATCATCGCCTTTTCGACGGCGATGATCGCGAAATCCTTGTGGCCGGCTATGCCGGTGATCATGTACTTGCTCTCATGATCCTCCGCCTCGTAGCCGATGATCGTGCCCGGCTCTTCCGGCTTGTTCGTGTTGCGGATGTTCGTTGGGATGCCCGCGATGCGCACCGGGAAGATCGCGTCCTCATGCAGCACGGAGGCGCCCATGTAGGAGAGCTCGCGCAGCTCGCGATACGTCACATACCGGATCGGCACGGGATTGCGGACGATCCGCGGGTCGGCCATCAGGCAGCCGGAGACATCCGTCCAGTTCTCGTAGACGTCGGCGTCGATCGCGCGCGCGACGATCGCGCCCGTGATATCGCTTCCGCCGCGGGAAAACGTCTTGACGTTGCCATGCGAATCGCAGCCGTAAAAGCCCGGCACGACGGCATATTCGTGGCTGCGCAGCAGCGCGCCCAGCCTGCTGTTGGTCTTATCGCTGTCAAGGCGCCCCTCTTCGTCAAAGAAGATGCCGTCCTTGGCATCGATGAAATCCCAGCCAAGGTAATCGGCCAGCAGAATGCCATTGAGGTATTCGCCGCGGCTCGCCGCGTAATCCGCGCCGGCGCCCAGGCAGATATTCTTGCTCACCTCGTCAAGGTGCGCGTCCAGATCGACATGAAGCCCCAGCTCCTGCGCGATGCCGTGATATCGCGCGCGGATCTTCTCAAACGCCGGGGTGATATCCTTGCCCTGCCCCGCCAGACGGTTGCATTCATAAAGCAGGTCCGTCACCTTGGTATCCGCCGCGCTTCGCTTGCCGGGGGCGCTGGGCACGACGATGCGCCTGTCCCCGTCAGACAGCAAAATCTGCTTGACCTTTTGAAACTGTGCGGCGTCGGCGAGCGAACTTCCGCCAAATTTTGAAACCTTGATGCCCATTCGGAAGCCCTCCGATTTGATTGGAAGTCTTTTTTCTCTTGATTCGTCTGCAGCGCCCAGCCCTCTGAGCGCCCTGCCGCCGTCCATCCGGCCGCAGCTGTCGCTGGCAATCTGCAGCCTGCGTTTTCGCAAACTGACACAATTTTATAGAATGACGGGAATAAAGTCAAGAGCCTTTCGTATACAGGCCCGAAAAAAAGCGATTTTTGCTCAAAAACGTCAAAAGCCATGCGCTTGCAGGGGGCGTTATGACTGCCGCTCTCCCCCTGCCATCCTATGAAGCCGCCGCCGGGGGCGTTCGCCGCCGCTTTCCTTTCCATACAGCTTCCCCATGCCTTCTGTTGCCGTGCGTGGGCCGATGCGCCGCGTCGCCTCCATGACGCAGAAAAGGCGGATCTCTCCGCCTCTCTTCATCCCTCCTGATAGGCCGCGCTGACACGCGGCCGACCGGGCTTCCTCTCCTCCTCATCCTTTTCCATCGTGCGAAGGCTTTCGAGCGCCTGCGGGATCATCTCCACAATGCGCTCTATCGGTGAGGCGCAGCTCGCGCTGAGCATCCGAACGCCGCTCGCCGAGCAGACGAGAAAACCCATCGGCTGCACGGATACCCCCGCGCCCGCGCCGCCCGCGAAAGGCAGTTCCTCCGGCTGCGGCTGGGGCAATCCGCCCGCATACTCACCTCCACCGGCTACGAAGCCGAACGAGACCTTGGAAATCGGTATGATCGTCGAGCCGTCCTGCGTCTGCACCGGGTCGCCGACCACCGTGTTGACATCCACCATCTCCCGGATGCTCTCCATCGATGTACCCATCAACCCCTGAATGGGATGCTGCTCCATGCTCCTCCCTCCTTCCTGACGACTGTGCGTCTGAATGAACGCCTGAATGCTTTTCCCCTTTCGAAGAAGAGCTTCCTTTCGCGGCAGTACGCCCGCCTTTTGGCCGCGTTTCCCGACGGTACCGGCGCTGCTGAGGATAATGTCGCCCGGCGGCGTCCCGATTATGCAGCGCGCTGTCATCCAAAAGCGCTCATCCGTGAAATCTGCGCTGCCTGCGCGACGCCATCACGGCGCAGAGCGCCTGTACTCGAAATGCTGCTTCTCCATTTGCTTTGCATCGCTGTACCCATTCATGTCCTGAAGTGCGGCTACCATCCAAGTGTCTGACGGCCTCGCTCTGACTCATGCGTCCCTCCGCGCAATCTTTGGCCGCTCTTGCTCCCTCTTTTGCCTTCGCTTTTTCTTTGAACATAATAATACTTTCATTATAATGAACGGTGCTTTATTTCACTGCCTCTCATAAAGGGAGCATACATGTGGATGCCGCCCGTCACCAGCACGATCAAGCCTGTCCCTCCTGCAGCGTATATGCGTCCATGCCCAACTGGTCAAATATGTGCCTGCCGTGGTACACCGCCAGCGCCATGTCGAGAAGCGGCAGCAGCGCGCCCGCTCTCATGCGCTCATACGCCCTCCTCGTCCATGCGCCGCACGACCTTCATGATGTCGCCGTAGCGCGCAAGAAGTCTGTCGTAGTTTTCCGGACTGTGCGGAAACGTGCAGGCCTTGCAGTCCTTGACACCGCGCTCGTTATAGACATAACCGCCGCCGCACGCCCTGCCCAGCGCATAGAGCGGGCAGTAGCAGAACAGGCAGTTGAATGGCTTCCCCTCCATACCCGCGTGGCAGGGGAAGTACGCGCAGTCCCGGTTTTCAAAGAAACGGCTGCTGCTTCGGGGGTTCTCCATACCGATCATTCCTCCTTCACATCATCAGCGTGGTGGCGCAGATCGCCGCCATCATAAGCAGGCTTGCCGCAATCATCAGGCGCACGGCGCGCGCGATGTCCGCCCAGATATTTCCCACGTGTTTCACCCCAGCATTGCCTCATAATCCGCTGATGGGACAGGCGATCCATACAGACGCCGCCGCAAAAAATATGCCTGCCTTTCAAAAAAGCAGACGCCGGACATACGCAAACAAAGTCATTTGGGGGTTCTCTCTGGCGACCCGCTTTCCTCGGAAGCTGTGCACCGGATTGCTCAGCAGGTTTCCTGACTCGCGGATCGGCAAGCAGCTGTGCCTTCTCATGCGTCTGGTACAATGGATTTTGCAGCCGCTCTCCCCGCTCACAGGGACCGGATCGTTCAGGCCTCGCACCTGATTCCCTATTACCCGGGCAGCGTTGTTCCTCCGACATTGAACCTGCCCAGCACTGAGCATCCTTTTGTTGATTTTTCGAACATAGTGTAGCCGATTTGAATGAAGAAGTCAATCTGCCGCCGCCAAATGATGGACATTTCGGTTCTGTGAACCGCGCAGGGCATCCCCGTGTGAACGGATACCGGTGATTGACAGATCGCAGTAAAGAGAACCCGCTGCGTCGCCAGCAAGCCCTCTGCGCATTGTCTTTTGATTGTGCGTTTATGCCATGATGTCAGCAGCTTATGCGCTGAGCGCCGCCCCCAGCGCACGGCACTGCTCCAGCACATCGTCATCCGGCGCTTCATGCGCCAACACGCTCTCCGCCGCCAGCGTGATGCCCGCGCCCGCGCAGCGTTCCTCCCAGCTGCGCATCCATTCGCCGTCGCCCCAGCCATAGGAGCCAAACAACGCGATACGCTTACCGCCCAGTTTGGGCTCGCAGGCGGCAAACATCGGCTCAAACTCGCCTTCCTCAAGCGCTTCGGCGCCCATCGCCGGGCAACCGAAGGCGATTGCGTCGAAGTCATTTGCCTTGCTCTCGTCAAACTCTCCGCTGGTGAAAAGCAATACCTCAGCCCCTGCGCTCCTCGCGCCGTCGCAGACAGCGCCCGCCATCGCCTCCGTGTTGCCGGTACCGCTCCAGTAAACCACTGCAATCTTCATATCTCCATCCTTCTTTCTTTTATGGATTTCAAACGGCCACAGTCAGCCGCTCGATGGCTTTTCCCTGCGCGTATTGGCGCAGATAGATGTTTGTGCAGTGCTCATACTGCGTAAACAGACGCTGCGCGCGTTCGACATCGCTGTACACCTTCCAGCAGCCCACGCACTTCGCATCCTCCCGCTTCCTGATGAAACCCGCCACATCCTCCGGCGGATACCCGAGAAACAGGCCGATTTCATGCGGAAATTCCTCCGATGTCCTGAGCCTTTCCCACAGGCGCTTCAGGCAGCCGTCAGGATTTCCGCTGGGATAATCCATCTCCGCCAATATGCTTCTGGCATACTCATCCTTCAAATCCTGCGCCAGCTTCCGAGGTCTGTACACATACACCAGACATGCTCCGTTCCTGCGTCGCAGCAGCAGTGTGCGCAATCCCTTGCAGCAGAGTCTCCGGTTCAGCTCGCGAACGCCACGGAGCACATTCTCCTCGGACTCGCACGGACAGGAGAACAGGCTCCCCGTCTTGATCGAGGCCAGCGTCGGTGCGCAATGGCGGATCACCATTTCATCCGGCACGGTATCATCCTTTCCATAAGAAGTTTGTATATACTAACCATTGACGACGAAGACCGCCGCTCTCCTGCGTCCTGAAGAGCGGCGGAGATCCTTATAAAGTTAGTTTTGTCTAACTGTTGACAATATACCATAGACCAAAGAGCCTGTCAAGAGGTTTTTTCCATTTTTCGTAGTCCCTGCGCTTGCTCCAACTCGCTTGCCATTCAGCACAAATCCGGCGCAGAAAAGCACGGCCTCCTCCGGCATCGCCCAAAATACTTTTCCCTTACAAAAATGTGGGGATAAGCGTCAACATGAAACGCTTATCCCCACAAGCTGTTTTCGGTTTGATTTCTTCACATCCTGGCTGCTCACAGAACCAGCGAGGGCGCAGAATACACGCGCGCGGCCAGCTCGCTGTTGAGCATATACAGGCTTCTCGCGTCATTGCCGAAGAGCTCCATCTTCGTAATCAGATCGCCCGAGTTCTTCTCCTCCTCGCCCTGCTCCTTGATGAACCAGTCGAGGAACTGGGTCGTCCGGTAATCGTTGACCTTCTGCGCCTGCGCGTAGATCGCATTGATCAGCGAGGTCACATACTGCTCATGCTCCAGCCCGGCCCTGAGCGGATCCATCAGCGTCTCAAAGGTCTTGTCCGGCTTGGCAATCGCCTCGAGCGTGACCTTCTCGCCGTTGTTGTGAAGGTACTGGTACATCAGCATGGCGTGATCCTGCTCTTCCTTCGCCTGAATCTCATACCAGTTGGCGAAGCCGTCAAGCCCCTTCTGGGAATAGAAGTTCGCCATATCCAGATACAGATAAGCGGAGTAGAATTCCTTGTTGATCTGGTCGTTCAGAAGCGCTGAAACCTGCCTGTCCATCTGTTCATTCCTCCGTATCTTTTATTGGAAGGAGAGATCGTTAGCCCCTTCTTACAAATGATTATACCACGCTTCTGCCGCAAATCAAGTCCCTTTTCCTCTGATTTGCATAACTCGTCACCCACGCTGTCGGGCAATGGGGTTCCGGCAGTCACGCCTGTGGGCGTCATGGCATGCTTTCCAGCCTTGGAGAAATGATCATCCAACCGGGACACAGTTTTCCCCGTCTTTGGATCGTGAAACCATGCGTTGATCTGCCAGAAGGAAGCCGCGCGGGCAAAAAGCGTTTACAGCATGGTCTCCGGCAAGCCCTGTATGCTTCCCTTTTCCACGCCGTTTTTCCTTTTTGCATTTTGCCATATCAGATCACTTCCGCGGCACCTTCCGGCAGACAAAGCAGGCCATGGCTTCCACGGTTTCCAGTTCCACCTGTTCGTATTGCTTTTCCAGACGCCTCCGCAGGCTCTCCGCCGTTTCATAGGGCGGCGTAAAAAAGCCTGCAGGCGTGTAGACATGCCGGATCAACCAGTCCGTGCGCCGGTTTTCTCCCTGAATGTAGAAACAGCCGCAGAAGACGCCGCCCGGCTGCAAAACCCGGAAGGTCTCCCGGTAAGCCGCTTCCTTGTCGGGAAAGGCGTGAAAACCATTCAGGGACAGCACAAGGTCAAAGCAGCCATCGGCAAAGGGCAGCCTGCCCACGTCGCCCCGCTGGAATCGCACATGGTTCAGACCAAGGCTTTCAGCCCTGCGCTGTGCCTGCGCCATCATGTCCGGGGAGTAGTCCAGGCAGGTGATGTCCGCACGGGGCAGCGTCCTGTAAACCGGCATGGTCAGCACGCCCGTACCCACCGGCACCTCCAGCATCCGCCCGGTGAAATCCTCCGGGATGCCGCGCATGGCCCGCTCCAAATACCGGGTGTTTGTCTCCCGATCCATGTTCCACACCAGCTTGCAGACCGCCTTGCCCGGAATCGTGGAGCAGGTGATCATGCCGTCGTAAAAGGTGGCCTCTTTTCCCAGATTTCGGTAGGCGCTTTGGATTTCATCATGTCGGTTCATGGCTTTTCCTCACTCCAGATATTTCGCAGCCGTCTTTTCCACCTGTTTCCAGCTTTCATAAGGCGCTCCAAGCTCCTCAAAGAACGCCTTCAAATCCCGGTTCAGCGCGCTCATCTCGTCCACGGCGTTCATGGCGTGATCGCTGACACAGATCCTGCCCAGCGGCGTGGCGCACATCAGCCTGTAAAAGGCATAGCACAGACGGCGATAGGAGGCACTTTCGTAGCTTTGATCCGATTCCGGCAGAATGGCGTGCCCACCCTTTTCGATGGCCCGATACCCTTCTATATTGACATCGATCAGCAGGTTCAGATACGCCCTGTCCCTTTTCAGTCTGCGAAGATCACCATCGGCGTGGTAGCAGGCCAGAGCAGCCGGGAGCACAAACGCCGCATGACAGAGCAGATAATCCTCCATATTCGGCTCGTAGACCACCTTGTAGCCGGTTCCGTCAAAGATCTGATGAATCAGGCCTTCGTTGGAGGGCGCGTCCCTCAGCTGGCCGATGGTGATCTTTTTCATGTCGATCCCGACAATTCTGTCCGCCTCCCGGTGGCCCGCCGACATGCCAAAGGCAAACAGCACGTTTTTCCCCGGAAGAAGCCCGGCATACTCCCTCGCCCGCACGTTGTTGCCCACAAGTACGATGGTTTTGCTGCCATTGACGCGGAGCGAATCGAGCATGCCGTCCAGCTGCGTATAGCGCACGACCACAAAGATCACGTCATAGGTATCCTCCGGCTTCAGCTCCGTAATGACCGGGAGATGACTGACCATGGCCATGGGGCTGAATTTGTTCTTCACGACCAGCCCGTTTTGCTGAATGGTTTCCGCCCATTTACCCCTGGCCAGCAGGGTCACATCCTTCTTTGCACGAAAGAGGTTGTTGGCCAGATTTCCGCCCAGCACCCCCGCGCCGTACACCAGAATCCTCATATCCCTTTCCTCCTCAGAAAAAGCGTTCCCAAAGCAAGCCAAGCCCGGCCTGAACGAGAGAAACCAGCGGAGCCATCACCAGCGACCAGGCCAGAACCTGCTCCGGGAACGCCAGCCTTTTGAGCCAGTTGCCCAACTGATCGTCCGGATGCCCCTCCGTGCCGGGCACCTGAATGTGGCCCCCAGCTTTTGCAGCAGACAAATGTCCAGCAGAAACAAGTCTACAAAGCTGAACACCAGCCACTCGACATGGCCCGTCAAAAACAGGGCCTCAAAACCCGTGACGCCGCTGCTCACAGCGCTGACGGAGCCATAAACCGCCAGGGAAAGCAGCATTCCAAAGTACATCCACAGGTGATGGCGCTTTCTCTCCTCCCGGGTCTGGGGAACAGGGGCCGCCTTCTGGATGGATTTGGGGTAGCTGCACATCATAATGCGCGGATCGATTGCAACAACGAACGCAGCGAACAGATTCCCCTCATCGCATTTCAGGATTCTAAATCCATATAGTTAGTATAAGCTAACTATTAGATTAAGAAAAAAGCCACATTCATCAGAAGCCGATTGCATCATAGCACTTATGCGTTTTCTTGTCAATAAAGCCGTTCCTTTTTTACAAAGAATTTCTCTGCAGGGAAAATGAAAGGGCCCCGGTACACAGCTATTGAAGCAGTGTGACCGGGGCGAACCCATGCAATTCCTTATTTACTGTGCCTCTCCGGCAGCGATTGCATGAGCGCAAAGAAGTGCCTTGCCTCGCCGGTGCTGAAATACGCGTACCACGCTTCCAGCGTATCAGCCCGAAAGACGCCCAGACGCTCGATGATCTGCTTGGCCCAAAGCAGCGCTCCGGTGCCGCTAGCGGTGATCAGGTTCCCGTCCGCGACGGAGGGCGCGGCGACATAGTGGCGCTGTCCCCTGTAACCGGGGCACATCATGTCCAGAAACCCCTCGCCATTGCTCGTGTGCGGGCGGTCATCCAGCAGCCCTGCATGAGCCAAGGCAACGGTTGCGCCGCAGATGGCGCACACTGTCGCGCCCACTGAAAGCAGCTCCGCCGCTTTGCTAATGATCGCGTCCTGCTCCGGGCGATCCCACGTGTTCCCGCCCGGCAGGAGCAGTACGCTCTGCGCGTCCACCGCGATGCCGTCCACCGTGCAGTCGGGCAGGATGGTCAGCCCGCCCATCGTCCGGACGGACTCCATCGTTCTGCCAACGGTCTTTACGCAAACCTCCGGTGCATCCGCTTTGAAAAAGCGCCCGGAGTGCAGTTCCGCGGTCACATGGCCGATCTCCCAATCCGCCAGCGTATCCATCACATACACATAGACTGTAAACATAGCCTCCTCCTGTTTCGTCCCTTTCGGGCTCGTGATACCCTGATTCTACCGCAGATTGTTGACATCTTTATGGCAACAATTTATAATCTGAATCAGAGAATTCCGGGAGGGCGAAGGCTTCATGAAGGTGGACCGGCTTGTCAGCATGATCATGATCCTGCAGGAAAAACGGCGCGTCGGCGCGCAGGAGTTGGCGGCGATGTTCGAGGTGTCGCCCCGCACCGTCTATCGCGACATGGAGGCCATCAATCAGGCGGGCATCCCCGTCCGCTCCATCCCCGGCGTCGGCGG
>SFFC01000101.1 GCA_004556985.1 Clostridiales bacterium
AAAAAGCCCGAAAACCATCGTTTTCGGACTTTCTGGTGCACCTTCAGGGGCTCGAACCCTGGGCACCCTGATTAAGAGTCAGGTGCTCTACCAACTGAGCTAAAGGTGCGAATTCAATTTTCGGAGGGCGGCGCGGGAGCGCTTTCCTCTCAACGGATGATAGTATATCACGGTGGGCGTGAAAATGCAAGTCTTTTTTTCAAAAATAAAAAATTATATGATAGAGACGGGACACACAAAGAGAGGGGCTGCCAGGCGAGGCGCGCAGGCGGCTTCGGAAGGGCCGACCCGACTGAAATCGGCTGCTTTCGGAATGGCCTGCAGCGTGGCTGACAGCCCCGTAGGGAGAGGTCACAGGGAGACGAACATGATGCCGATGGTGTTGGGGCCGCAGTGGCAGGCGACCGTGCAGCCCGTGCGTACCTCGAACACCTGCTCAAAGCGCCCGGATTCGCGCATGACGCGCAGGGAGGCCCTGACGGCATCCTCCTGGGCGTCCGGGTGGACGACGAAGCAGATGTCCCCCCGCACGTGCGGATAGCGCTCCAGCAGCTCGCGGGCGTATTGCTCCATGCAGTGGGTGAAGGAGCCGCGGTACTTTTTCGTCACGCCCATCTTTCCGTCGACGACCTCGATGCGCGGCTTGAGATGGAGCAGGTTCGCGCCTAGCGCTGCGACGGCGGAGCAGCGCCCGCCCTTATAGAGATAATCGAGCCGGTCGGGCAGAAAGCTCGACTGAATGCGGCCAGTCTCCTTGTTCAGCCTGTCCACGATGGTCTGGGGAGGCAGGCCGGACTCGACCAGGCGCGCGGCGTCGAGCACGATGATGCCCTGCGCGCTGGAGAGGTTGCGGGAGTCGACCGCGTAGACCTGGTCAAATTCCTGCGCGGCGAGGCACGCGTTCTGGTAGCAGCTGGACATCTCGGCGCTGAGCGTGACACAGATGACGGCATCATAGGAGGCGCGCCAGTATCGGAAATGCTCGACAAATTCGCCGACGTTGACGGCGGACGTCCTGCACAGCGGGCCGCCCTCGTCGACCTGACGAAAGACGTCGGCCGGGGTCATATCGATGCCATCCCGGAGGGTCTCGCCGTTTCGCTCGATGGAGAGCGGGAGCAGCGTGATGTCGTAGCGGTGCAGCAGCTCGGGCGGCAGGTCGCAGGTAGAGTCCGAGAGAATCTTGATGTTCATGGCTCATCCTTGGCCGGGGCAAAGCGCACCGGCGAGGTCGGTCTGCTCCCACGGCATGGCCTTCGCGTTTGCGCCGAAGTGGCCGTAGCAGGAGACGGAGGAATAGATCGGCGCGCGCAGTCCGAAGCGACGGATGATCGCGTTGGGCCGCAGGTCGACATGCCTGCGCAGCAGCTCGGCAATCTCGCTGTCGGGCAGTCGGCCCGTGCCGAAGGTATCCACCAGGACGGAGACCGGCTCCGCGACGCCAATGGCGTAGCTCAGCTCGATCTCGCAGCGGTCGGCCAGGCCGGCGGCGACGACGTTCTTGGCGAGGTAGCGGGCCATGTAAGCGGCGCTCCGGTCGACCTTGCTGGGGTCCTTGCCGGAGAAGGCGCCGCCGCCGTGGCGGGCGTAGCCGCCGTAGGTATCCACGATCAGCTTGCGGCCGGTCAGGCCGCTGTCGCCGGCGGGGCCGCCGATCAAGAAGCGGCCGGTCGGGTTGACGAAGATGCGCGTGCGCTCGTCGAGCAGCCCCTCGGGAATCGCATGGCTGATGACCTCGTCGATGATCTGCGTGCGCAGCTCGCTCTCCGTGATGGCCTCTGTGTGCTGCGTGGAGACGACGACAGCGTCCACGCGCACGGGCTTTCCATCGTCATACTGCACGGTGACCTGCGCCTTGCCATCGGGCAGCAGCTCGGGGAGGATGCAGTTTTCACGGACATAGGCCAGGCGGCGGGTCAGCGCATGCGCCAGCTCGATGGGCAGGGGCATGAGGCTCTCCGTCTCGCGGCAGGCATAGCCGAACATCATGCCCTGGTCGCCGGCACCCTCGTCCTTCGCGTTGGCGCGGCTGACGCCCATGTCGATATCGGGGGACTGCTCATGCAGGTCGATGGTGACGCGGCAGGTGTCCGCGTCGAAGCCGCGGCCCGGCTCCGTATAGCCGATGCGGCGGATGGTTTCGCGGGCGACGGCCTCGTAATCGACCCGGGCGTGGGTGGTGATCTCGCCGAAGATGTGCACGGCGTCGGGGATGGCCGTGACCTCGCAGGCGACGTGGGCGGCGGGATCCTTGGCGAGGATGGCGTCGAGAATCGCGTCGGCGATCTGGTCGCAGACCTTGTCGGGATGGCCCTTGGTGACGCTTTCAGAGGTGAAGAAGGTTGTCATGGCTCAGGCCTCCTTGCCGCAGGCTTCGGCGCAGGACGCGCAGTTGTGGCTGCAGCCCCAGAGACGGTCTGCCGTCGGCTTCCAGCTCTGCGCATAGCCGTCGCACTTGCCACACAGATGCTCAACGGTCTCCGGCGACTGCGGATCGGTCGAATGCGCGCCGGTCTTCTCGACGATCTCGCGCAGCTGCTGCGGGTTTTCGAGCATCGGGCAGGGGCGCAGCATGTTGTCGTTGAAGGGCTGGCCGTCGTGATAGGCCATGAAGATCGGGGAGCGCAGCGCGTCGAGCAGACTGACCTCGCGGATGTTGGCGTTGGAGTAGTGGATGAACACGCAGGGGTCGACGTCGCCGTTGGCGTTGATGTGCAGGTAGCGCCGGCCGCCGGCGATGCAGCCGCCGACATACTCGCCGTCGTTCTGGAAGTCCATCGCAAAGATCGGCTTGGTCGAGCGGATCTCGCGGATGCGGTGGTACATGTACTCGCGCTGCTCGGGATTAGGCAGCAGCTGCGGCGCGGCGTCGTTGCCGACGGGCATGTAATGGAAATACCAGATGAAGCGGGCGCCGAGGCCGCAGATGAAATCGATGTATTCCTCTGAGGCGATGGAATCGATGTTGGCGCTGGTGTAGCAGGCGGAGATGCCGAAGGGCAGATGCTTGTCGTGCAGGATCTGCATAGCGCGCGTGGCCTTCTGGTAGACGCCGCTGCCGCGCCGGCCGTCGGTGGCCTCCTCGAAGCCCTCCAGGCTGATGGCCGGAATGAAGTTCTTGACGCGGAGCATCTCCTCGGCGAATTCCTCGTCGATGAGCGTGCCGTTGGTGAAGGAGAGGAACTGGCAGTCGCTGTGCTTGTTGCACAGGGCGATCAGGTCCCTCTTGCGCACGAGCGGCTCACCGCCGGTGTAGATGTACATGTACACGCCCAGCGCCTTGCCCTGCGTGATGATGGAGTCGATCTCGTCAAACGTCAGGTTGAGCCTGTTGCCGTATTCCGCGGCCCAGCAGCCGGTGCAGTGCAGGTTGCAGGCTGAGGTCGGGTCAAGCAGGATGGCCCAGGGGATGTTGCAGCCGTACTTTTTGCGGTTCTCCTCCTGAACCGGCCAGCCGATGATGTTGGCGTTGAGGAAGAAATTCTGGAAGGTTGCCTTGAGCACGCCGTTGTCGGTCTCCTTGAGGATGTCCATGACGAGCCTGTGCATGTTGTTGTCCGGGTCGTTGATGACCTTGCGCACGGCGGCGCGCTGGGACTCAAAGCTGTTGGGGCCGCTGCCGGCGAGCTTGTCCACCCAGGCCATCAGCTTGGGCGCGTTCTCCTCGGGGTTCTTTTCCAGGTAGGAAAAGGCGGTGTTCAGCGTCAGTTTCTTGACGGAATTGGAAATGCCCATCGTATATGCTCCTTTGATCCTATAATATGTAGAAACAGCCGGATGCGGCCGGACGGAGCGCCTGTGCCCGCGGACCGTCCGCATCGGATAAGGCGATTATAAAAAGGCGCGGGCAAAAAGAAAATGCCCAGATCGCGGTCAATGTCCGAATTGGAAACGACTGACCGCAATCTGGGCAAAACTGACACAAATGGGCGGATTTGAGAAGACGAGGCGTTACGGCGCCGTGCGCGTGTAGCGGCGGACAAGATCCTCCAGGCTGCCGGAGAAGAAGCGCTCGATCAGGCTGAGCATCTTCTCAATGTCGCCCGTCATGCCCTCCCCGATCCAGCGCAGAATCATGCCGCACAGGCCGTAGGAGAAGATGTTGATGAGAAAATCTTTGTCCTCCCCGGGAATGCGCTCCGAGCCGGGCTGGCTGGCGAGCAGGCTGGTGATGATGGGGCTTAGCCATCGGGTGAACTCGGCTTCCAGCGTGCTGCGCTGAATGGAGTGGAACGTGTTGAGCACGACCATCCGCTCCTTCTGGCTGTAGACGAGGAGCTTGCGCAGGCAGTCGACCCAGTTGTCGCGGGTCACCTCCGTATTGAGCAGGCGGCGGGTATCCTCGGTGAGCGTATAGTTGAGCAGGTCGTAGATGTCCTGAAAGTGATAATAAAAGGTCTTGCGGCTCACCTCGGCGTCATCCGTGATATCCTGAATGGTGATGTTGTCGAGCGTCTTTTCCGACAGCAGCTTCTTGAGTGATGCGGAAAGCATCCGCTTTGTCATGTTGGACATGGCGCGCCCTCCTTTGCGTAGCTTCAGTTTAGTCACTTTTGCGCGCTTCGTCAAGCGCGCGAAGGGATGGGTCATTTCAAAAATGTACTTACAGGCCGTTTTTTCCAGCGCGAAAAAACGCGTACAATGCCGGTAGAAGCGGCCAAATGGCCGCGTTCAGCCCTCCGAAAAACACAGAAAACGGGGATGCCCACACAGAAGGAATGATGGAAATGGACAAAAGAGGATTCAGGATCCTGACCACGCCGCAGGAGATCGCGCAGTCGCTGCTGATGGAACTCTATACGCCGACGACAGCGACTGTCCTGCTGGACAGCGACGGCGCGATGACCGGTATCCGCCTGTTTGACACGCTGTTCGGCGGAAGAGCGGTCCGCCCGACGGAAGACTGCGTACAGGCATGGATGATCTGCGGCCATCCGGACGGCAGCCTTGAGCTGAGCGAGGAGGAGCTGCGCAACCTCGACAGGCTGCGCGAAAGCCTGAATGTCGAGCGCATCCGCGTCTTCCTGGCCGGAGAGGACATCGGCGTCATCGAGCTCCCGGACGAGCCGTGACGGCGGACGGGGGCTGCCGGCGGCGGCCTGCGGCTTTGGGAAAAACGGGAAATTGGAGCGGAAACGATGCGCGGAGGACGCCATTATGGTATAATGCCTGCGGATAGAAACAGAAGGAAACGGAGGACCAGGCATGACCAAGGAGGAAATCGAAGCGCTGCGCGCGCAGATGGCGCAGATCGAGGAGGAGTCCCGGCGCAGGCTGTATGCGCAGATGGACAGGCTCTCCTCGGATGAACGGATGACGGACGAGGAGCGCGAGGCGCTCTACGCACAGATTGACGAGCAGCTCACCTACATGCGTCAGACGCGCGACATGCTCAGCCAGAAGCTCAAGCTTGCCTCCGCGGCCGTGGACGAGGTCGAGACGCGCCTCAAGGAGGAGCAGCGCAGCGAAAAGCGCAGGAGCAGGAAGATCCATCTGCTGCCGGTCGCGCCGACCAACGCGGAGATCGACTATCAGGAGCGGAAATCGCGTCATTTCGCGCAGGGTATTTCCTTTTACAAGCTCTTCTGGGTGTTCTTCATCGGCTGCTTTCTGGGCGTCGTGCTCGAGACGCTGTACTGCTATCTGCAGCGGGGCCACTTTGAGAGCCGCGCGGGCCTGATTTACGGGCCGTTCAACCTCGTCTACGGCATCGGCGCGCTGGCGCTGTCCCTGGCGCTGTACCGCTTCCGCAACCGTGGCCGCATCTTCTCGTTTGTGGGCGGCTTCATCGTCGGCTCCGTGATCGAATACGGCTGCTCCTTCTTTCAGGAGCTGGTCTTCGGCACGACATCGTGGGATTACAGCAACATGCCCTACAACATCAACGGCCGAATCTGCCTGCTGTATTCGATCTTCTGGGGGATTCTGGGCATCTTCTGGATCAAGGACATCTATCCGCGCATGGCGAAGTGGATTCTGAGGATTCCCAACCGGCTGGGCAAGGCGATGACCTGGGTGCTGCTTTTGTTTATGGTGTTCAATTCCATGATGACCATGCTGACCTCGCTGCGCTGGACGGAGCGGCAGAAGGGCATTCCGGCGGGCAGCGCGATGGAGGAATATTTTGACGCGCACTACCCCGACGAGCGGATGCAGCGGATCTTTGCCAACGCCGAGTTCAGCGAGGAGATTGCCGGGGCGGAGGCGCCGGAGACGGGAGAATAAAGAGGAACAAACAAAGGCAGGATGCCGTGGGAGAGGCTGTTTCCCACGGCATCCTTTTGATCTTGCTGATCCTGTGGCTTACGCCTTGCCGCTCATGGAGCGCTCGGCTTGCTCGATCAGGCGCTTGGTCATGTAGCCGCCGATGTAGCCGGCCTGGCGGGATGGCAGGTCGCCGTTGTAGCCCTGCTTGAGATTGATGCCCAGCTCGCTGGCGATCTCATACTTCATCTGGTTGAGCGCGCCCTTGGCCTCCGGCACGACGGTGCGGCCGCTGCGGGAGGTGTTCTGCTGCTGCGCACCCTGCTGCTGCTGCGCGCCGAAGCCGGCGCCCTGATTCTGGTTCTGGTTCTGATACATCTTGGATGATCCCCTTTCTTCTCGACAATCCCCTTGCCGGGGAGGATGACTCAGAGGTTCTGGCCAGCCATCTGATGCTCAGCCTGTTCGATGAGGCGCTTGACCATATAGCCGCCGATATAGCCCGCCTCGCGGGAGGTCAGGTCGCCGTTGTAGCCCTGCTTGAGGTTGACGCCCAGCTCACGGGCAATCTCGACCTTCATGTTGTCAAGCGCGCCCTTCGCCTCGGGAATGTTGAGACGGTTGCTGCCGTTTGCGTTGCTTGCCATGCTTTTTCACCTCCAATCGGTTCGATGCTATTGTGACGCTGCGGCGCTCGCGCTATTCTGACAATAATCGTCTGCTTTTCCAGCGCAAAAAATGGGGTGGGCGCGTCGTTTGCGGGATGGGAGGGAAAAGCATACACATGCGGATAAAAAAAGAAAAAGCCCAGCATTTGCTGGACTTCTTCCTGGCGGAGAGTTTGGGATTTGAACCCAAGGTGGGGTATCAGCCCACACACGATTTCCAGTCGTGCGCCTTAGACCACTCAGCCAACTCTCCGTGGCTGCTGCTCAATCAGCGAAATCTATTATAGCGCTGACGGCAGCATTTGTCAAGAAATTTTTCGTTTTTCTTTTTCGGAAGTTTTTGCGTCCAACTTGCGAAAGGAAAAGTTGCTCGAAGAGCGCCCTTTTGCGGACGTGGGGTATCCAGATCCGGTTTTTGCTGAAAAAAGCAAAAAGACGCAGGAAAAAACCAAAAAAACCTTGACAAACCGGGCTTGCAGAGGGTAGAATATCCAATGCGTATGTTTGTCCTGTTAGCCCCGGGAGGATGTGCGCGCTTTTTGCGGAGCGTCTGACCAGCGCGAAGCGTTTGATTGTTTCATCACCACGAGGAGGAATTCACGTGAAAACGTTTATGGCGAATGCCCAGACCGTCGAGCGCAAGTGGTATGTTGTTGACGCTGACGGCATGACGCTTGGCCGTCTGGCCAGCCAGGTTGCTGCGATTCTGCGCGGCAAGAACAAGCCCACCTACACCCCGCACTGCGATACCGGCGATCATGTGATCGTGATCAATGCGGCGAAGGTCGTCCTGACCGGCAAAAAGCTCGATCAGAAGTCCTACTACCATCATTCTGGCTATCCGGGCGGACTCAAGGAGACCAAGTATCGCAAGCTCATGGCCGAGAAGCCCGAGTTTGCTGTGAAGCACGCGGTGCAGGGCATGATGCCCAAGGGCCCGCTGGGCCGTCAGATGGCGCGCAAGCTGCGCGTGTACGCCGGCCCGGAGCATGAGCATGAGGCGCAGAAGCCCGAAGTGCTCGAGCTCGTGAAGTGATTGCAGGAAGGAGTGTTTGAAACATGGCACAGGTTCAGTATCAGGCGGTCGGCCGCCGCAAGAAGGCCATTGCCCGTGTTCGCCTCATTCCGGGCGAGGGCA
>SFFC01000102.1 GCA_004556985.1 Clostridiales bacterium
AAACTGAAGAAAGGGAGAGGGCGAAACAGCTCCCCCTCTCCCCCCTGTTTCAAGACGATCAGAAGTTCTCGCCGACAGCCTTGATCTGCTCGATGATGTCCTCGTAGCCAGCACCGAACTCGTCATACAGCGGAGCCATCTTCTCTTCGTAGATCGCAAGCTGCTCGGGCGTCAGGTCGACGATGGTGCAGCCGGCGTCGCGGATGATCTGCTCGGCGGACTGCTCCTTCAGAGCCCACTGCTCCTTCTCATAGGCCTCAGTATCCTTCGCGGTCTGCTTGATGATCTCCAGATCCTCCGGAGAAACCATCATAGAGGCGAGCTCGCTCATGATGAGGATTTCCGGAACGCGGGTGTGATAGTCGAGCACGTAGACCGGAGCGGCCTCGTAGTCGCCCATGTTCTGGTAGGTCGGCCAGTTGTTCTCAGCGCCGTCGACGACGCCGGTCTGGATGGAGGAGTAAACCTCGTTGGCGCCGATGCCGGTCACGCCGGTGCCGCCCAGCAGCTCGATCATGCGGACCATCATCGGGTTGTTCTGCATGCGGATCTTCAGGCCGGTCAGGTCAGCCTCGGCGAAGTTGCCCTTCTCATAGGCGGCCTTGGTGATGTAGAAGGAACGGGCGCCGGAGTCGTAGTAGCACAGGCCGATCAGGCCGGAGCCGCTCTCCTGGATGGCGTTGAGCATCGTCTGGCCGATCTCGCCGTCAAGGACCGCCCACTCGTGCTCGGCGTTCTTGTACAGATACGGGAGCTGGATGGCGTTCAGCGCCGGAACGTAGGACGCAACCGGGGAAGCGGAAACGCGGGTGAAGCCCAGCGTGCCGGCCTGGAGCATCTCGATGGCGGTGTTCTCGCTGTCAGCGAGGACGGAGCCGGAATACACTTCGATCTTCACGCGGCCTTCGGTGCGCTCCTCGACGAGGCGAGCGAACTCCTGGTCAGCCAGAGTGGTCGGGTAGCCTTCGGCGTGGGTCTCGGCGAGCTGGAAGACGACCTCAGCGCTGGCCATCGAGGCGAGCGAGAGGACCAGCACGAGGGCCAGCGCCACAGCAAACAGCTTTTTCATGATGGGTTCCCTCCGAATAAAATATTTCTCTAACCGCATGCGCGAAACCGGCGTGCGGACAGATTCGACCCTTTGGTTTGCCCTTTCCTCCCTTTGTCGGGCGGTCCGGGCATGCAGCATCGGAAAAAGCAGAATCCTGTCGGCGATGCCGCCGGCAACATTCCCGTTTCTTTGCGTTTTGCAACTGTTTTCCTGCAAATCTTTAACGCAATTATACTACATGTCTGACGAGATTGTCAACCGATCCCCATCAAATTGATGCATCTTGACGATATCCCATCAGAATTATCCATTTGACATAAATTCTACTTGATACCAGTCCCTGTTTTCCTTCGGAAAAAAGAAAAACTCCCCCCTTCCGGGAGGAGCGTCAGGGTTGCCTTTCGCCCTCTTCGGGCCCTTTTCAAGCCTGCTTTTTTCGTCGATCAATCCATTTCCGGCCACTCGTCAGAAATTTTCGCCGACCGCCGTGATCGCGTCGATCACGTCCTGGTATTCGCTTCCATACTTTTCATACAGGCTGATGCCGCCCAGCGCGTCGCTCGGCGTGGTCATCGCAGCCTGGAACTCGGCATAGGCCTCCGGCGTCAGCTCGGTGATCGTACAGCCCGCAGCGCGGACGATCTCCTCGGAGGCAGCCTCCTTCTCGGCCCACTTTTCCTTCTCAAACTCCTGCGTCTCCCTGGCGACGGCCTTGATGATCTCCACGTCGGCGGGATCCAGCTCGCTCAGGACGGCAGCGGAGGCCAGCAGCACCTCCGGCACGCGGGTGTGCTCGTCGAGCACATAGTAGGTCGCAGCCTCGTAGTCGCCCATGTTCTGGTAGGTCGGCCAGTTGTTCTCCGCACCGTCGATCGTGCCCTGCCTGATCGCGGAATAGACCTCGTTCGGGCCGATGCCCGTCACGCCGGTGCCGCCCAGCACGTTCGTCATGTCGACCATCATCGCGTTATTCTGCATGCGGATCTTGAGGCCCTTCATGTCCGCGACGCAGCTCACCTGCCTGACGGTGTAATAGGAGCGCGCGCCCGCGTCATACCAGCACAGGCCGACGAGGCCGGAGCCAGAGGCCTCGATGTCCGCGAGCATGTTCTGGCCGATCTCGCCGTCGAGCACCGCCCACATGTGGTCGGCGTTCTTGTACAGATACGGCATCTGAATCGCGTTCATCTTGGGCACATAGCTCGACACAGGCGAGGCCGAGACGCGCGAGAACGCGATGTCGCCCAGCTGCAGCGCCTCAATCGCGCCGGTCTCCTCGCCGTAGAGCGTGCCGCCGGAGTAGACCTCCACCTTGATGCGTCCCTCGGTGCGCTCCTCCACCAGGCGCGCGAACTCCCGATCCGCCAGCGTGGTCGGATAACCCTCCGCGTGCACCTCGCTGAGCTTGAGCGTCGTGGCAGCGCTCGCCGTGCCCAGTGCGAACACGAGCGCCAGGGCCAGGGCCAGAGTGATCCATTTCTTCATAGCAATACCCTCCGTTTCTTGGTTATCAAAACCCTCCCGCGCTGCTTTGCCTCGGACGCAGCGCGGCGGGATTTGCAGCATGTTGTCGGTGATGCACCCCGCCCCTGCCAGTCTGCTCATCGCACACAGCAAGAGGCGGCTTCAGCCGGTATACCCCATCAGCATCCTCGGCAGCGCCAGAGAAATTCCCGAGATGTACGTCACCAGCAGCAGCACGGCGACCATCACGGCGTAGAGCGGGAGCATGTTCTTCGCCGTCCGCTCGATGGGCGTTCTGCCAATGGCGCAGCCGACGAACAGCGCGGAGCCGACCGGCGGCGTGCACAGGCCCACAGCGAGGTTGAAGATCATGATCACGCCGAAGTGCACGGAATCGACGCCCACGGACGTGATGACCGGCAGCAGGATCGGCGTCATGATCGTGATCAGCGGCGCCATGTCCATGAAGCAGCCCAGCACGAGCAGCAGCACGTTGATGATCAGCAGCAGAATGTATTTGTTGTCCGTGATGCTCAGCAGCCCGTTGGAGATCGCCGCCGGTATGCGCAGCTCCGTCATCATGTATGCAAACGCCTTCGCAGTCGCCAGCAGCGTCATGACGATGGCCAGCGTCTTGAGGCTGTTTTGGATGACCCTGCCGATGTCGCGTACCTGCACGGAGCGGAAGACGACCAGCGCCAGCACCATCGTGTAGACGCAGGCAATGGCGGAGGCCTCGGTCGCCGTGAAGACGCCCGCACCCGTGCCGACCATGATGATCACCAGCGTCAGGATCGGCAGGATGCCCTCCTTGAGCACGCGCCGGCCCTGGCCCTTGGGAATGCCCGTTCCCTTGGGGAAGTTGTAGCGCTTGGACATCAGGAAGCACATCACGATCATGCCGCAGCCCAGCGCGATGCCCGGCAGCAGGCCCGCCATGAAGAGCGTGCCGATCGAGACGCCGCCCGCAGCGAGCGCATAGATGACCATGTTGTGGCTGGGCGGGATGAGCACGCCCTGGCAGGCAGTGGTGACGGTCAGGCCGACGGCAAAGTCCTCGTCGTAGCCCTGATCCTTCATCATCGGGATGACGATCGTGCCCAGCGAGGAGACGTCCGCGACGGCCGAGCCGGAGATACCGCCGAAGAACATCGAGTCGAGCACGTTGACATAGGCCAGGCCGCCGCGGAAGCGGCCCACGGCGAGGTTGGCGAGGCTCACAATCTTCTCCGAGATGCCGCCCGCGCTCATGAATTCTCCCATGACGATGAAAAACGGGATGGAGAGGAGCGAAAAGTTGTTCGCGCCGTCCACCATCTGGCGAACGAGCACGGAGAAGTTCGTCCCCGTGATCAGCGCGCTGGCCAGCGTGGAGAGCAGCATCGCAAACGAGACCGGAATCTTCGCCGCCAGCATCAGGGCAAAGCCGCCGATGAGGACGATGCCCGCAAGCATTTCGGTCATGCGTCAGCCCTCCTTCTTCTGCGCGGCCTCAAAGGCCGCCTTGTCGGTATAGTCGATTTCCGCCTCCGAGTAGAGCAGATCTCCGCGCGGCAGCACACCCGTGAGGAAGAGGATCGAATCCATCGTGATCACAAAGCCCGCAATCGGGATGGGCAAATACTGCCATGCTGTGCTGATGCCCGTGATCGGCAGCACGCCCGGCAGCGCGAAGAGCTTCATCGTGCGCCGTCCACCGGAGATCAGCATGAACAGACCGCACAGCAGCGTCGCGACATCCACCGCGATATCGAGCACCTGGCGCGCCCTGCCGCCCACCCTGAATCGGTTGTACACCGCGTTGACCGAAACATGCATGTGGTCGCGTACGCCGATGGCACAGGCCATGAACGCGAAGACCGTCACCAGCAGGCGCGGCACCTCCTCCGCCCACGACAGGCCCGTATTGAAGCAATACCGCAGGATGACCGTCAGCGTCACAATCGCGATCATCGCCAGAATCGAGATCTGCGCGATCAGCAGCATGATCCTGTGGACAATGTGGTTGAGCCGGAAGAGAAAGCCCCGGATTCCCGTCATCGCCGTTCCCCCTTTCCCCAAACCCCTTTCCTGTTGCACCATGTTTTTCTGCCTCCTTTGTGTGCGCGGCAATCTGCGCCCTTCTGTGCGCCCGCTCCCGCGTTTGTGTTCATTGTACAGAAACCATTCGTGCGGTTCCACACAAGTAAAGGGTTCTTGTCGGCCTCCTTCTCCTTTTTGACGGCCGGTTGATAAGCCGGCGTTTATAAAAAAGTATCAATAAATATATATTGTCGGCGCAAAAAAATAGACCGCGGAATTTCCCGCGGCCCCCGGCGCCTTTCCCCCTGCGCGCACAAGCAAAAGCGGGAGCCGCAGGCTCTTGTGCGGCTCCCGTCTATTTCTGTATGGCAGATTACTTGAGGTAGATGTGGCGCGGCAGACCGTCGATATACACCGGGGTCAGCTCCGCCTGGATCAGCGGACGCGCATAGGTCAGGAATTCCTTCTTCATGCCGGTCTTGTAGTCGTTGATCCACTCCATCGGCACCTTCTTCTCGAAGTTGGCGACCTCGTGAATGTCGCGCAGCTCGGTCGTGCTCTGATAGGGATCGTTGGAGATGCGGCGGATGCCGACCATTACGCCGGTTTGGCCCTCAAACGCAGCCTTCGCCGCAGCGCCGCCGACCTGATAGGCCTCGGTGACGTCGGTACGGCTGGAGACGTGCGCGGCGCAGCGCTGGAGCGTGGAGAGCTCGATGGAGCGGGTCTTCGTGTCCAGATGGCGCGCGACAAAGTTGGAGAGGTAGCGCGCCGTGCCAGTCAGGCTCTTGTGGCCGAAGGCGTCGACGGAGTGCACGTCGTCCGCCAGCTCGCAGACGTAGCGGCCGTCGGCCAGGCGAACGCCCTCGGAAACCGCCACGACGATGGAGGAATTGCTCTTCTGCAGCGTCTCGACCTTGGTGATGAACTTCTCGGGATCAAACGGCACCTCGGGCAGGCAGATGAGGTCGACGCCCTCGCAGTCCTCGCCCTGGGCCAGCGCCGCGGCCGCGGTCAGCCAGCCGGCGTTGCGGCCCATGACCTCGACGATCGTGACGTATTTGGTGCCGTAGACCGTCGCGTCGCGGATGAGCTCCTTCATGACGACGCCGATGTACTTGGCGGCGGAGCCGTAGCCCGGGGTATGGTCGGTGCCCATCAGGTCGTTGTCGATCGTCTTGGGCACGCCGACAAAGCGGATGTTGCTGCCGATCTGCTTGGCATAGTCGCTCAGCTTGCAGATCGTGTCCATGCTGTCGTTGCCGCCGATATAGAAGAAATATCCGATATCCATGCGGTTGAGGATCGCGAACAGGTTTTCGTAGACCTCGGGATGCTCGAGATAGCTGGGCAGCTTGTAGCGGCAGCTTCCCAGATAGGAGGACGGGCTGCGCTTGAGCAGCTCGATCTCAAGCGTGGAGCCCAGCGTCGCGCCCAGATCGACCACACGGCCCTTGAGCAGGCCCTCGATACCGTGCAGCATGCCGTAGACATGATCGGCGCCGCGCATCTGGCAGGCCTGCAGGACGCCCGCAAGGCTCGAGTTGATGACACAGGTCGGGCCGCCGGACTGACCGACGATAGCATTACGTCCCATAAAGATTCCTCCAATTTTCGGTGTTAGTTTATTTACATTATAGCATGATTCATCATGATTTCAACCATTTTTTTCACGTCTTTCCCCATTTTTCATTCCGAAATACATCAATTCATCAGACGTCAGATGAGTTAAACCCGATTTACACGGCGCTTTCTGTTTCCCCTGCCGAGGACCGCTGCATCGTTTTTGCGCCCATAAAAAAGGACGCGGCCTTTTCAAAAAGCCGCGTCGGGACAGGCTCAAAGCTCCGCCGTCGCGCTCATGCCCACGCGAAGGCTGTCGCCCGCCTCCAGAGAGAAGGTCACGTCAAATTCGCCCTTTTCGTTGGCCGCCCGGGCGATCTTTACGAGCGTCGCCGGGATCGTCTCCTCCGGCAGGGCGTCGAGCGTGACCGCCGCCTTCATGCCGGGGCGAAGCTCACCGAGGTCGTTTTCGTCCACGGAGCAGACGAGCTGCATGCTGCCTGCCGGGCAATACGTCGCCATCGGCGCATCCTTTTCGATCTGCGCGCCGCTGCGCGCGCTCACGCTCAGCAGCACGCCGTCCTCCGGCATGACGACGGCGCCGTCGCCGCCCGTCGCGCTGCCGATCCGCTCCGGCACGACGGTCATCAGCAGGTCGCCGCGCGAGACAAAATCGCCCTCCTTCACATAGACGCCCAGTACATAGCCCTCTGCGCTGACGGCGACGGGATCCGCGCGGTTCAGCTTGCCCGAGCCGATGCAGCTGTCGCTGTCAAAGTCGCTCTCGCGATAGACCTTAATCTGCTCGTCGACGCGCAGGCCGTCGCTGGTTTCCACCTCCAGCGCATAGCTCTTGCCGCTGACGCTGAGGATGCGCGCCGTGCCCTTGCGGCTGTTGCTGCTGACCGAGCGGACGTAGACCCGCTCGCCCGGGTGGATGACCTTGTTCTCGCTGTCGCTTGCCGCGCCGCTGATCGTGCAGTCGCCCGTGTAGACGATGTCCTGCTCCAGATACGCCAGCGCGCCGTAGCGCCCGGTGATGTAATCGGCGCTGTCGCCCGGCTGCGCGTAGAGCGCGGCGACCACGCCGTCGCAATCCGCGGTGACCTCCGTCGCGGAGACGGTAAACAGCGTCTCGCCCGCCGCGATCTCGTCGCCCGCGCGGACGCTGAAATCGCTGGTCATGCCGCTGTACGGGGCAAAGACCGTCAGCGTCTGCCCCGCCTCGATGGCGCCGTCCAGCCGAAGCGTCGCCCCCTGCGCGCAGGCCGCGCCGCCGATCATCAGGCAGGCGGCCATAAGCGCCGCAATGCTCGCTTTTTTCATCGGATTCATCCTTTCCTGTGTTTTCGTATTCCGTACCGCCGCGCTCACATGCTGCGCAGCGCGTCGATGGGGTTGAGGTTGCTCGCCTTTCTCGCCGGCGCCCAGCCGAAGATGATGCCGACCGCGCCGGAGAAGCCGACGCCCAGCACAATCGCAAACGTGTTGAGCGCGAACGTGATCTCCGTATTCGCGCAGATGACGACGGCGATCGTCAATCCGAGCATGACGCCCAGCACGCCGCCCAGCAGCGAGAGGATGATCGCCTCGATCAGAAACTGAACCTGAATCTGCCCGGGTTCCGCGCCCAGCGCCTTGCGCAGGCCGATCTCGGTCGTGCGCTCCGTGACGGTGACGAGCATCATGTTCATGATGCCGATGCCACCCACCAGCAGCGCGATAGATGCGATGCCCACCAGCAGCGACATCATCATCGAGGTCATCAGGTTCATCGCCTCGGTCATCGACTCCATGTTGATGATCGTGTAGGTGTCGTCCTTGTAG
>SFFC01000012.1 GCA_004556985.1 Clostridiales bacterium
AAAAATGAAACACCAACAACATTGTCTCTCTGGAGGCGAAAGCGCGTCAACCTTATGGAAATGCAGTTGCGGTGCTGTTTCGAAATGCGCTTTGGTTTTACAGCCTGCGTTCCATGATGAAATACCGGTTCTCGTCCACGACGACAAAGCTATTCTTTCGCCAGAAGGCGTTGCTCTGGGGATTGCCCTTGTCCACGCCCAGACGAAGCCTTGAAAAGCCTGCTTCGCGCAGAACGGCGGCACATTCTCCGATGATGGCGGAGCCGGTTCCCTTTCCCTGACAGGCGGAATGCATCATGAAAAACCCGATGAATGCGGTCTCCCTATCCGGATGGCGAAGAATCAGGTCCATCACGGCGACCAGAAAGCCCTCCTGGAAGAAGCCGACATAGAGCTTGTCCTCATAGGTCTTTCCCGGCGGGAGGGCGGCCATGTCCTCCGCGATGCTCTCCCTCGTAGGGGCCGGCGGGTGATGGCGAAAGAAGATGTCGTTTCCCTGCATGAGGGTGAGGATCGCGTCCGTGTCGCAGGGCGTCAGATGGCGCACCTGAAAGGCGCGGGACAGGCGGGCGGGCTCCATGAAGATCGACCTCCGTTCGGTCAGGCGGCAAAAAAACCGGGCAGGGAGCCGCCCGGATGAAAGAATTCCGCGCCGGACACCGTCTATATAGAAGCAGATGCTCAGCGGATGAAGTTTGTGCGCTTTCTCGGCGTCTCGGGCTCGGGCGGCGTGAGGCCGTTTTCCCGCGCAAGCGCGAAGGCCTTGAGCATGAAGGCCATGTAGCGCCCCAGGTTGCGCATAACCTGCAGGCCCTCCTCGTCCTGCTCGACGTCCTCGGGCCGGCTGCCGTGCACCATCGGCCAATAGCTGCTGGGCACGGTGGGCATGCCCGTGATGGAGAAATACTTGCTGAGCTGGTCGAGCGCGGCCGTCGTGCCCGCGCGCCGGGCGCTGACCACGGCCGCTGCGGGCTTGCCGCGCATCAGCGCGCCGCCCGCGTAGAACATCCTGTCCATGAAAGAGGTGATGCTGCCGCCCGCCGAGGCGTAGTGCACGGGGGAGCCGAAGACGAAGCCGTCGCAGCCCTCCGCAATTTCAAGCGCCTCGTTGACCGGATCGTCCCCGAAGACGCAGCGATGATCGCCCCTGCGCGCGCAGCCGCCGCAGCCGATGCATCCGCGGACGGGGCCGGTGCCGATATGGAAAATTTCCGCCTCGACGCCCTCGCCGCGCAGGGCGGAGGCGACCTCCTCAAGCGCGCGGGCCGTGCAGCCCTGCGCATGGGGACTGCCGTTGATCAGAAGAACCTTCATGAAAATCCTCTCCTTCCTTACATGAGCCAGCGGGTTTGCAACGCATCCCGGGCGTGTTGTCTCCATTATATACGCTCCAGGGGAAAATGGAACGGGAAACGTCAAGTTTTTGTGAAATTCGGGAATATGGCTTGAAGGGAAAAGGCAAATCCTGTATAATATCTTCGAACAGAATTCGGCTTTTTTGAAGCACGAATGACGGAGGAGGAATTTCTATGGGCGCTACGTTACTGATTATGGCGGCGGGTATGGGCTCGCGCTACGGCGGAAACAAGCAGGTGGACGGCCTCGGCCCCAACGGCGAGATCCTGATGGAATATTCGATCCATGACGCGATCCGCGCGGGCTTTGACCATGTCGTCTTCGTCATCAAGCCCGGCATGCAGGAGCTGATTGCCTCGATCTGCGGCGACCGCATCGCCAAGAAGATCAAGGTCGATTACGCCTTCCAGGATTTCTCGAGCGTTCCTTCTTTCTATCATATTCCCGAAGAGCGCACCAAGCCCTTCGGCACGGTTCATGCCGTGCTCGTCGCCAAGGACGTGATCCATCAGCCCTTCGCCGTGCTTAACGCGGACGACTACTACGGCGTCTCCGCCTTCAAGACGATGTATGACGAGCTGCAGAGGCTGAAGCCCGAGGGCGAGGCTGCTATGGTCGGCTACGAGCTGCGCAACACCGTCTCCAAAAACGGAACGGTCTCCCGCGGCGTCTGCAAGGAGCAGGACGGCAAGCTGACCAAGGTCGTCGAGACGCTCAAGATCAAGCTCTGTGAGAACGGTGAAATCCGCGACATCGACAAGGGCGAGCCCGGCGAGCTGCTCGATCCTCTCGCGCCGGTGAGCATGAACTTCTGGGGCTTCACGCCGTGGGTCTTCGGCAAGCTCGAGGAATACTTCGTGGATTTCCTCAAGGGCCTCGCGCCGGATGCCATCAAGGCCGAATGCCTGCTGCCGGTCTTCGTCGATACGCTGATGCACAGCGGCATGATGACTGTGGATGTGCTCCATACCGATGCCCAGTGGTTCGGCGTCACCTACAAGGAGGACAAGCCGACCGTGCAGGCGGATCTGCGCAAGCTGCATGACAGCGGCGTGTATCCGGCTTCGCTTCACGAGTAAGACAGGGCGAATCATGATCCCGTGCGGCTGCCAGACGGGCTCCGCATGGGATTTTCTGTATTGAAAGCGCCGGCTCGTGCCGGCAGGAGGGCTATGAAACTCAAACGCATCAGGGCGGACATGCGCGACCATGTCAAGATGAGGAAGGCGGCGTTTCTCTCCATCGCGGTCAACGTGCTGGAGATCGCGGCCGGCATCGCCATGGTCGTGCTCGTCAATCAGCTGCTGAGCACGGGCGTCGAGGAGACGATCGCAAGGATGACGTCGGTGCTCTGCCTGACGGTCGTCGGCTGGGGCGCCGTGACCGACATCGGCGCTTCCCTCACGAGCCTGCGTATGGTGCAGAAGACGCGCGAGCTGGAGGAGGCCTACGGCCAGCTGGAGAGCCTGAACCGGGAAATGCGCGCCCAGCGGCATGACTTCATGAACCATATCCAGGTCGTCTACAGCCTCATCGAGATGGACGAGCCCGGCGAGGCGGTGGCTTATATGGACAAGATCTACGGCGACATGCAGCGCGTGAGCAAAATGCTGCGCACGGACTGCCCCGCCGTCAACGCGCTGATTCAGGCCAAGGTCGTCGAGGCGCAGCAGCGCGGCGCGGAGCTCAAGCTCTCCATCGCCGCCAAATGGGATGACCCGCTGATGCCGGCGTGGGAGATCTGCCGCGTGCTCGCCAACCTGCTCGACAACGCGCTCGACGCGACCTGCGCCGCGGAGCATCCCGAAGGGGTGAAGCCGACGGTTGAGCTCGTGCTGGGCGAGGATCTACGCAGTTGGTTCTTCTCCGTGCGCAACAACGGCCCTGAAATCCCGAAAAGGACGCGCGAGCACATCTTCGAGCCGGGCTTCACGACCAAGGCGACCGGCCAGGGCATGGGATTGTTCATCGTCAGCCAGACGATCACCGGCCTTGGCGGGCGGATCACGCTCGAGAGCCATGACGGAGATACGGTCTTCTCCGGCTTCGTGCCGCGGCGCAGGCTCCAGCTCGCCGAAAACAGCGGGAGCGACACCGCGCAGCAGGATGAGAAAACGCAGGATACCGAAAAAATATGAAGAATCGGGCCAAAAAGGATGACGATTCCATAAACAAAATCTCGGAATGCCGTTGACAAATTAACAGAATTGTAATAAAATTGATTCAGATCATGTGGAATGGGCGAAATTTACCCTGATGTATCCTGAGGGGGCGCCCGTTCCCCGAGCCGTCCGCCGCCTCCGGCGGACACGAAAGAGGGGATAGATTCTTATGAAAAACGGAGTCATCAAGCGCTTCGCGATGATCGCCATTCTGTGCGTGTTGGTGACGGTCTTCGCTGTGCCTGCGGCCAGCGCCGCGAGCTACAGCAAGGTCTACGGGCAGACGCAGGACAAGGTCCGCGTCCGCGAGTCGGCCTCGACCAACGCCACGGTCATCGACAACGTGGTGAAGGGCGCCTGCGTCTATGTGACCTCGTCCAAGACGAGCGGCAGCAGCACCTTTATCCAGGTCAAGTACCGCGCCAGCGACGGCAGCATCCAGACCGGCTGGATCTGCCAGACCGACGGCAAGACCACCTATGTCAAAATCCTGAGCGCGACGCAGGCGAAGAATGCCTTCTCCGTCAGCGGCGGCGATCTGCCCAGCAAAAAGGTGGGCACCTTCACCGCGGCGCAGCGCAAGGCGAGCGCCACCAGCTCGAACAGCGCCTACATCAAGCTCGGCTCCAGCGGCGAAAGCGTCAAGAGCCTGCAGACCAAGCTCAAGGCGATGGGCCTGTATGCCGGCGAGATCACCGGCAACGTGGGCGAAAAGACCGAGGCGGCCATCAAGGCCTTCCAGAAGAAATACGGCCTGACGGCGGACGGCATTGCCGGCCCGCAGACCCTGGCGAAGATCGACGCGGCCTATGCGTCCAGCGGCGCATCGTCCTCGACGTCGTCCGCTTCCTCCGGCTCCGGGCTCAAGCTCGGCTCCACCGGCACGGCGGTTCGCAACCTGCAGCAGGATCTGACGACGCTGGGCTATTACTGGGCGGAGATCACCGGCAACTTCGGCTCCAAGACGGAAACCGCCGTCAAGCGGTTCCAGGAGGAGAGCGGCCTGAAGGCGGATGGCGTCGCGGGCACGAAGACGCTGAACGCGCTCGCGGCGGCCGTGCAGAAGAAGGGCGGCACCTCGAGCTCCTCCTCCACGAGCGGCAGCGTGCTGAAGCTCAACAGCCAGGGCACGAAGGTTTCTCAGCTGCAGACCGACCTCAAGCAGCTCGGCTACTATTATGCGGAAATCACCGGCAACTTCGGCGAGAAGACCGAGGCGGCCGTTAAGGCCTTCCAGAAGGCCAAGGGCCTGACGGCGGACGGCGTCGCGGGCACGAACACCCTGAACGCCATCGCCTCCGCCGTCACGGCGGCGGGCGGCTCCATCAATACCACGGGCAGCGGCCTGCGGCTGGGCTCCTCGGGCGACAAAGTCCGCAACCTGCAGCAGGATCTGACGACGCTGGGCTACTATTACGGCGACATCACCGGCAACTTCGGCAGCCTCACGCAGCAGGCCGTCAAGAAGTTCCAGCAGGCGCGCGGCCTGACGGCGGACGGCATCGCCGGCACGACGACCATCAACGCCATCGCCAGCGCGCTCAAGGGCAGCGGCTCCTCCTCCGCGAGCGGCTCCACATCCTCCACGGCGCTGCGCGAGGGCGACAGCGGCACGGCGGTTCGCAACCTGCAGACCGACCTCAAGGCGCTGGGCTACTACTACGGCGACATCACCGGCAACTTCGGCAGCCTGACCCGTCAGGCCGTGCGCAAGTTCCAGGATGCCAACGACCTGACCGTCGACGGCATCGCCGGCACGGCGACCCTCAACAAGATCGCCAGCGTCATCAAGGGCTCCGGCGGCACCGCCGCGAGCGACTCTGGCAGCAGCTCCGGCACGACCGTGACGACCGCGAACTCCTACGGCCGCATCACGAAGGACAACGTCTATCTGCGCTCCTCCTACTCCACCACCTCCGCCGCGAAGGCGAGCCTCTCCAAGGGCACGCTCGTGCGCATTTCGAAGACCTACACCTCCGGCGGCGTCAAGTGGTACTATATTAGCGTGACACAGGGCCGATATACCTATAACGGCTATGTGCGCTCCGACATGATGGAGACGATCACGGAGACGGAGTACAACAAGGCCGGCGGCGATATTGACAACAGCGCGGGCGATCTGGAGACGATCGGCATGATCCGCGTGACGGGCGACAACGTCTCGCTGCGCTACGAGCCGAGTACCTCCGCGACCCGCGTCGGCACGGCGAACACGGGCGACGTCTTCTACTACGTCGATACCGTCAGCGGCTGGTTCCAGACCCGCTCCGGCTACTGGATCAGCAGCTACTATGCCAAGGTGATGACCGACGAGGAGATCAAGGCCTACCTCGGCAGCAACGTCAGCGGCGAGAGCTATCGCTACGACGACACCAGCCCCACGGTTGGCTGGATTCAGACGGCCCTCAAGAGCCTCGGCTATTACAGCGCGACGATTTCCAACCACTTCGGCTCCAAGACCGAAGCGGCAGTCAAGGACTTCCAGCGCGATCACGGCCTGACGGCGGACGGCGTGGTCGGCCCGACGACGATGGCGGCGCTGCAGACGGCCTACTATGGCAGCGGCAGCAGCGGCGGCACGGTTGAGCTCAAGGATCGCGTGTATGATCTGCAGTGGTTCACAGCCAAGGGCAATGGCGTGCTGACTGAGATCGGCCTGGTGCGCGGCAGGGAGGATCTGACGCTGACCGACCTGACGACCGGCAAGTCGCTCAAGATCTATGTGCAGTCCACCGGCAACCACGCCGACGTGGAGCCGCTGACGGCGGCGGACACCGCGACGCTCTGCTCGATCTACGGCGTATCGGCGCCGTCGAAGATCGGCTATGAGGCCCGTCCGATGCTGCTGACGACCGGAAAGGGCGTGCAGATCGTCTGCTCCATCTACGCGCAGCCCCATGGCGCGGAGTATAAGACGAACAACAACTACGACGGCCAGTTCTGTCTGCATTTCACGACCTCGAGAACGCATACCAGCAACTCGGTGCTTGATCGCCATGTGGCGGCCATTGCGGAAGCGAAGAAGAAGGTTACCGCGCAGGGCAAGACGATTGTGACCCTGAGCACGAAGAGCGACCTGACCGTTTCCAAATAATCCCTTTGCCCCCTCTTTCCCTGAAGGCGGCGCGAGCAATCGCGTCGCCTTCGTTTTTGTGAAAGCAGCAGCCCGGGCCCGCTTGACAAACGGGGCGGGATTGGCTATAATATCCCCGATATGCAAAGGCGATGATGCGGAAAGAGCCGTCTGAAACGGCCTGCCTGAGCGAGCCGGGGAGGGTGCAAGCCCGGCGGCAGGGGAAGACGGCAGCCCTCCGGGGAGCCATCGGCGAGGAGCCGGGCGTTGGCCCGCGTTAAGGGCGAGAGTGGGCGCGCGTTTGCGCGCCAACCGGAGTGGTACCGCGAATCGCGTCTGTTCGTCCCCGGACGGCAGGCGTTTTTATTTTGGCAAAAACCGAAGGAGAGAAAGACCATGAAAAAGATGACTTCCGGCGAGCTGCGCAGCATGTGGCTGAATTTCTTCAAGAGCAAGGGCCACGCGGTGATCCCGAGCGCTTCCGTCATCCCGGAAAACGACCCGACCGTCCTCTTTACCACCGCGGGCATGCACCCGCTGGTTCCCTATCTGCTGGGCAGCAAGCACCCGGCCGGCACCCGCCTGACCGACGTGCAGAAGTGCATCCGCACCGGCGATATCGACGAGGTCGGCGATGCGTCCCATCTGACGTTCTTTGAGATGCTGGGCAACTGGTCCCTGGGCGACTACTTCAAGAAGGAGATGATCGCCTGGAGCTGGGAATTCCTGACCAGCCCGGAGTACCTCGGCCTTGACAAGGACAAGCTGGCCTTCACCGTCTTCGAGGGCGAGGGCGATATCCCGCGCGACACCGAGGCCGCGCAGTACTGGATGGACAACGGTGTGAAGCCCGAGAACATCTATTTCCTCTCGCGCGAGCACAACTGGTGGGGCCCGGCGGGCCAGACCGGCCCCTGCGGCCCGGATACCGAGATGTTCATCATCAAGGATCAGCCGCCCTGCGGCCCGAATTGCTCCCCGGCCTGCTCCTGCGGCCGCTTCCTGGAGATCTGGAACGACGTCTTCATGCAGTACAACAAGACCGCCGACGGCCAGTATGTACCGATGGAGAAGAAGAACGTCGACACCGGCATGGGCTTGGAGCGCACCATCTGCACGCTCAACGGCGTCAAGACCGTCTATGAGACGGACGCCTTCACCGGCATCCTCGCCAAGATCTCCGAGCTCTCCGGCAAGGGCTATGAGGACGACGCGGCGACCACCAAGGCCTTCCGCATCATCGCCGATCACCTGCGCACCTCGACCTTCATCATGGGCGACCCGCGCGGCGTCAGCCCGAGCAACGTCGACCAGGGCTATGTCCTGCGCCGCCTGATCCGCCGCGCCGTTCGCTACGGCATGGAGCTGGGCATGGCCGAGGGCTTCACCATCGAGATCGCCAAGGTGATCATCGACCAGTATGCCGGAGTCTACCCGGAGCTCAAGCAGAATGAAGCGTTTGTGCTCGATCAGTTCAAGCTGGAGGAGAGCCGCTTCGCGCGCACGCTGCGCCAGGGCGAGCGCGAGTTTGAGAAGGTCGTCGGCCGCCTGGGCGAGAGCAAGGTCATCGATGGCCTCGACGCGTTCAACCTCTACGCGACCTACGGCTTCCCGATCGAGATGACCCGCGAGCTGGCGGGAGAGAAGGGCCTGACCGTCGACGAGGAGGGCTTCGCCAAGCACTTCGCGGAGCATCAGAAGAGCTCCCACGCGGGCGCGGAGCAGCGCTTCAAGGGCGGCCTCGCCGACCAGAGCGCGCAGACCGCGCGCCTGCATACCGCGACCCACCTGCTCCAGGCGGCGCTGCGCCGCGTGCTGGGCAACGAGGTCGCGCAGAAGGGCTCCAACATCACCGCCGAGCGCCTGCGTTTTGACTTCAAGTTCGGCCGCAAGGTGACCAAGGAGGAGCTCGCGCAGGTCGAGGCGCTGGTCAACGAGTGGATTCAGGCGGATGTGCCGGTCGTCATGACCGAGACGACCGTCGAGGCCGCGAAGGCGGAGGGAGCGATCGGCCTGTTCGAGAGCAAGTACGGCGAGCGCGTGCGCATGTACACGATGGGCGAGTATTCCAAGGAGATCTGCGGCGGCCCGCACGCCAGCCACACCGGCGAGCTGGTCAGCTTCAAGATTCAGAAGGAGGAATCCTCCTCCGCCGGCGTGCGCCGCATCAAGGCGGTCATCGGCGCGAAGGCCGAGGATTGATCGAAGGCCCGATCAGCGCTTGGGCATAACGGGTTTTCAGCGCAAAAAGAAGGGAGTCCGGGGAATTGCATCCCTCGGGCTCCCGTTTTGAGTTTTTGGCGGATCAGGCGCTATTGCCCGCCGGCGTAAACCAGTGCCAGCGCAATGAGGGCAAAGCCGATGCCCAGCGTCGAGATCAGGAAGCGCTTCACCAGATGGACACCCGGCTTTCCGGCTCGGTCCACATGCCGTCCTCCGGACCGATGCCATAGGTCTCGTAGAACTCCGGCAGCGTCTGCAGAACGCGGTTGCAGCGCAGCTTGTCCGGCGCATGAACGTCCACGGCGGCCAGATAGGCCCGCAGCTGAGGCGAGGTCGTGGAGGCCCAGGTGTTGGCCATGGAGCGGAAGAGCAGGTCGAGATCCGGCGCCTCAAGCGCCTGTGCTGCCGTCAGCACGCAGCGGGCGCTGCCCAGGTCGGCGACATTCTCCGAGAGCGTCAGCACGCCGCTGCATGCGACGCCGGGGTAGGCCTCCTGGCCGTCGTACCAGGCGACCACGGCCTCGCAGCGCGCCTGGAACGCTGCGTAATCCTCAGCAGTCCACCAGTCGGCGCTGTTGCCGTTCTCGTCGAATTTCGCGCCATTGTTGTCAAAGGCATGCGTGATCTCGTGCGCGATGATGTAGCCGATGCCGCCGAGGTTCGCCTCCCTCGGGGCGTCCACGTCGTACAGCGGAGATTGCAGAATGGCAGCGGGGAAGGTGATGTCGTTGGCGGCGACGTTGTAGCAGGCGTTGACCGTGAAGGGATACATGGCCCATTCCGTCTTGTCGACCGGCTCGCTTTGCCGGGCGTAGGCCTCCGCCGCGCTCGCGCGGGCGATGGCGACCGTGTTGGAGAAGAAGGTGCCGCCCTCCTCGGGGGAGAGAATTTCGGCATCATCCAGGTATGTCTCCCAGCTGTCGGGATAGCCGACCTTGATGCCCATCGTGTCGAGCTTGCAGATGGCCTTCTCCCGGGTGCTTTCGCTCATCCAGTCGAGCGTCTCCAGGCGCTGCTTGTAAATCGCGATGAAGTCCCGGATCATGTTCTCCACGTCGGCCTTGGCCTCGGCGGAGAAATGCGCGTCGACATACGCGCGGCCGAGATAATCGGCGAGCAGGCTCTGCACCAGCTGCGCGGCGATCTGCTCGTCGCTCTGGCGGGCGTCCACGCCGTAGTAAGCCAGCGTGAAGTCGAAGCTGGCCTCCAGGAAGGCTTTGTTCAGCGTCGTGCCGACGCTCAGCAGCAGGCCCTGGCGCGCGACCGCCTTGAGCGTATCCAGATGCGCGTCGTCAAACAGCGCCGCCGCCGCTTCGAGCGCGCCCGTATCCATGACCAGAATCCGGTCGGTGGGCGCCATGCCGGTCAGCGCGTAGATGGGCGCAAGGTCGACGTTCGGGAAGAGCACATCGAGCGCCTCGGGCGTGTAGAGGTTGTAGATCCTGTCTACATCGCCGTATTCCTGCGGATCCAGCGAGGCGGCCGAAATGGCCTTTTCTGCCTCGTAGACGAGCTGCGCCTGCGCCTGCGCGTCCTGCGCGCCCAGGCCGGAGAGCTCAAAGAGCGTTTCGAGGTAACCGAGGTAGATCTGCGTCTGCTCCGGCGTGCCGTTCAGGTAGAAGTCCTTGTCCATCATCGCGCCCACGCCGGAGAAGGTGACGATATGCTGCGCGGAATTGGCCAGATCGGTGGTGACGCCGTAGCCCAGCAGCGTCGGGAAGCCCAGCTCGGCGGTGATCAGGGCGTCGGCCTCCATCAGCTCTTCGAGCGTCGCGGCGGAGGCGATAGCGTCGAGGTATGCCTGAATCGGCGCGATGCCCTCCTGCTCGCGGTGGCCGGTGTCGAGCACGCAGTCGTAGAGCGCCTTGATCTTGGCCTCGGCGCTGCCGGGCACTTGCGCCTGCGCGTCGATGTCGGCGATCAGCGCCGCAACCTGCTCGTTGACCGTGAGCGTCAGGCCGTAAAACGGGCCGTTGATCGACAGGCCCGCCGGAATGTCGGAGGCGTTCAGCCAGTCGCGGTTGATCGTGGCGTAGAAGTCGTCGCGAAGATTCCCGCCCAGATAGGCGTAGACGCGGCGGATCAGGCTGTTCAGCTCGTCCCGCGTGACGGGCGCGTCGGGGAAGAGCTGACCGCTGCCGTCGCCCACAGCGATGCCGGCGGCGAGCACGTCGCCGATCGCCTCTTCCGCCCAGGCGGGCAGGTCGTCAAACGCGATGCCGGCGGCCATGCGCGCGCTGTCCCCCTCGGGCGCGGGCAGCGCGCCGAATGCGCGGCGCAGCATCAACAGCGCGTTGATGCGGGTCAGGGCCGCCTGCTCCTCCATCGGCCCGGCCGGCGTATCCGCCAGCAGTTCCGCGCGCTGCACGCTGGGGGCATAGTCGTCCGCGGCGGCAAGCAGCAGGTCCGCCGCCTCGCCGCAGGTCAGCGTGTCCATCCCCTCTGCAAGGGCCGCTGCAGCAAAGAGCATCAGCAGCGTCAGCAGCAGGGTCATTCCTCTTTTCCAATTCCTCATCGAAGGGTTCTCCTTTCGTTCGATTGATCTGCGGCCTCTCTGCCGCGGGGCATCCCTTGTGATGAATCCCATTATACGGCAAATCCGCGCGCAGCGACAGGAGGATTTTGCAGGGAAACGTGTCAATTCTTGAGAATGCGGCCCGCGTGGGGCTGCTTTGCGCGCGGGGAAAGAATCGGCCAAGCGCCGAGGCGGGGCTTGACAAACGCAAGGAGGAAAAGATAAAATTGGGAAACCGGGGTAAAGTCTGCGCTTTGCGCCCGATGAAGACTATCTGCAAAGACGGGATGGAGCAATGGATAAAGGATACGAGAAGCTGCTGGTCAATATCATGAAGCTGATTGCGGCGGAGTTTGGGCCGCAATGCGAGATTGTGCTGCATGACTGGTCAAAGGAATACGACAAGACGATTATCGCCATCGAAAACGGGCATGTCTCCGGCCGCAAGGTCGGCGATGGAGGCAGCAACCTGGGGCTTGAGGTGATGCGAGGGACATCGGACGGCTCCAACCAGCTGAACTATCTGACGCAGCTCAGCGACGGGCGGATGCTGCGCTCCTCCTCGCTGTACCTGGAGGACGAGGAAGGGAAGAAGATCGGCGCGCTGTGCATCAACCGGGATATCACGGATTACATCCGGATGCAGAATCAGCTCTCGGAGATCACGATGGTGCCCAACGGCGTGCCGGGCGGCAACATGGAGACCCGGGAATTCTTCACCACGGATGTCAACGAGCTGTTGGATTACCTGCTCTCCGAGAGCATCCGCCAGGTGGGCAAGTCCCCCTCGCAGATGAACAAGGAGGAGAAAAAGAAGGTGATCAGCCAGCTGGACCGCAAGGGCGCACTGCTGATTACGAAGTCCGGCCCGAAGATCTGCCAGGCGCTGGGCATCTCCAAATTCACGCTCTACAACTATCTCGAGGAGATTCACAAGCAGCAGGACGACCAGGCTGCGCAGGAGGACGCCGGGAAGGAATGAGCCTTTCCGCCGAACAAAAACATAAGCAGGGCTGCTGCCCCGGTCTTTCCCGCATCGGCGGGACGCCGGAGGCCGCAGCCCTGTTTGTTTGATATGGGGGTTTGAGATCGCCGGCCTCGTGCGCCGGAGCGCGAAGCCCGGCAGAGCCGTTCGGAAGCGGAGGCGGCCTCAGGCTGCTGAGCGCGTGTTGCGCCGGGTGTGCAGCAGCGAACGCAGGGAGGCGTTCAACCCCTGCTGCAGGCGCGTGAAGCGCAGGCCCGTGTGCGCCTCGAGAAAGGCCTTCAGCACGGCCGCCTGGCCGCCGGAGAGGCTTTGCGGCGGAAAGAGGAACGCAGCCTCCGGGCCGATGAAATAATACAGCCCGCTCCGATGCTCCACGAGCCTGTGGCAACCGGAATACGCATAGAACTCGCCCGGGCCGTCAAAGCCCTTGGCCGTGACCCGGAAGCCTTCCTCCTCAAAGCGGAAGATGGAACAGGGGAAGCCGCGGCCGGAAGCCTGAATGCCTTTGACGATCTTCTCTGCGCGCCATTTGGCGGGCAGATTCAGAAACAGCAGCGCAAAGCAGCCATAAGCCGAGAAGAGATAGTGAAACGGCGCGCGGATGTCCCCGATCAGATGCGTGCCCAGCAGCAGGCAGACGGCGGCCGTCAGCACCTGAACGGCCTTCTTGCGCCCGTGCGTGGCTGAATACTGCACATAGGACATGGCGGAGATGGTCTCAGGCGTGTGCTGAACCTCGATCGTAAAGCCGCTCATGGTCGCGTCTCCGGCTTATTCGTACTCGACGAGCACTTCGATCTCCACGGCGATGTTGCCCGGCGTCGCGTTCACGCCGATGGCCGTGCGGGCCGGCAGACCGCGCTCCTCGCCGAACAGATCAAGGAGCAGCTGGGAGCCGCCGTTGACAACCTGCGGCTGCTGCGCAAAGTCATCCGCGCTGTTGACGAAGGCGAGCACCTTGACAAAGCGCTTGATGCGGTTGAGATCGCCGAGCTTCGCGTTCAGGTTGGCCAGCAGGTTGAGCATGCAGCGCCTGGCGGCCTCCTGGCCCTGCTCCAGCGTCAGCTCCTTGCCCAGCTTGCCCTCGATGCTCGTGCCGTTCTGCTGCGGGCCACAGCCGGAGCAGTACAGAAAATGCTCGCCAAACTCCATCACGGGCGTGTACAGGCCGCCCTTCGCCGGCGGCGTCGGCAGCGTGATGCCCAGCTCCTTCATTTTCGCATAAACGTCCATCCGATCTTCCTCCTTTATGATGTATGCGGGTGTTGCGGGGCCGGAGGGAAGGCCCCGCAGCCCCGCGAATCAAACTATTAGTTTGACACCTATCGTATTCAGTATAGCACATAAATGGCCGCGGTCAAGGCAAAAAAGAAAGTTTTTTTCTGACAAAAAAGAAGAATCAGAAATTTTTTCAGGAAATTGGCTGTGTACTATTGACAAGAGGGGATACCGGGATTAAAATCAAATCAACAATTTCGACGGAAATGTCGAAAAAAAGGAGGATGCCCTATGAAGAAGATCCTTTGCCTCGTCATGGCCCTGACTTTTTGTCTGGCGATGACCGCTGCCGCCAGCGCCGCGACGTATGAGCTGACGTACAGCACGCCGCTGGCGCAGACGCAGAGCTCCACCATCTATTTTGACAAGGCGCTTGACAAAATCGAGGAGCTGACCAACGGCGACATCACCTTCTCGCGCACCTATGCGGGCACGCTGGGCAGCGAGCATGACCTGGGCGTCATGGTCACCAACGGCGACATTGACCTCACCTGCGTGGGCCCGGGCCAGTGGTCCGATTGGGACGAGGCCTTCAAGGTCTTTGACTGCCCGTTCGCCTTCGTCGACTTTGACCACTTCGACCGCCTGCTCGCTTCCGAGGACTATCAGGCGTGGCTCACGACGCACGGCGATGCGCTCAACCTCAAGTTCGTGGTGACCTTCAACCAGGCGTTCAAGGGCATCATCAACAAGGTGCGCGACGTGTATTCCACCGCGGACCTGGCGGGCCTCAAGCTGCGCGTGCCGGATTCCGCTTCCCTGATCGAGATCGGCAACGCGATGGGCTACACCGCGACGCCGACCGCCGCTGCGGATCAGTACATGAGCCTGTCCCAGGGCATCGTCGACGGCGCCGATCACGCGCTGTGGGCGCATGAGAGCTGGAAGCTCACCGAGATTGCCAAGCACTACTCCGAGACGAACCATGCGCTCCAGTGCGTGTTCTTTGTGATGAACAAGGATTCCCTGGCCAGCCTGCCGGAGGAGTATCAGCAGATCGTTCTCGACGCCTTTGCCGAGTGCGAGCGGGATCTCGCCGCCCAGACCCGTCTGGATGCCGAGAATTCCTACGAGATCGCCGAGGCGGACGGCGTGAAGATCATCCCCTACGAGGAGATCGACGTCGAGTCCTTCAAGACCGCGCTCCAGCCGATCATCGACAGCTACTCTGCGCTGGATCCGGAGCTCTACGGCATCATCCAGGCGACTGCTGCCGCGAACTGATTTCCTTCCCGGGGCCGGCTGCCGGATGCAGCCGGCCCCTTTTTTGAAAGAAGGCGTTGGGTTTCCTTGTGATATTGAGAGAGGGGTAGGATTCTCTTGAAAACCGTATCGAAGATCAACCGCTGTCTGTGCAGGGTTGAGGGCGTTGTCATGGTGGTCTGGTTTGCCGTCGTGCTCGTCGTCATGGCCTGCCAGGTGGTCTCGCGCTATGTGTTCAACACGCCGCTGGCGTGGAGCGAGGAATTCGCGCGGTATTCCTTCGTCTGGATCAGCTATATCGGCTGCGCGTACTGCGTGGGCGTGGACGGCCACACCAGCATCACCGCGCTGGTGGACAGGCTGTCTGTCAGGAATCAGAAGCTCCTGCGGCTCGTGGGCAACGTGATCATGGCCGGCGTCTTCCTGCGCATCATGCCGATTGCGACCAGCTACATCGCCAAGAACGGCAAGTTCCTGACGTCCATCATGCGCATCCCGTTCAAATATCTCTACTGGTCGCTGCCGGTGGGCATCGTGCTGACGCTTGTCCATCTGGCGCTCAAGAGCGTGCTGCTCTTTGAGCAGCCCCAGACTGGAAGCAAGGCGTAAGGAGGAGAGAGACAATGATGGGTATTATGGTGGCGATCATCGTCGTCCTCGCGCTGATCGGGGTGCCGATGTCCTTTTCCGTGCTCGCGGGCTCCGCATGGTATTTCCTCTCCAGCGGAATGCCGCAGACGCTGCTCATCCAGCGCCTGATCATGTCCGTGGGCGATTCGTTCAGCATGCTCGCGATCCCGTTCTTCATGCTCGCCGGCACGATCATGAACGCCGGCGGCGTCGCGACGCGGATCTTTGACTTCTGCAACACGCTCGTGGGCGATATCCCGGGCGGCCTGGGCCATGTCAACGTGTTCTGCAGCGTGATTTTCGCCGGCATGTCCGGCAGCGCGCTGGCCGATACCGGCGGAATCGGCGCCATCGAGCTCAAGGCCATGAAGGAGGCGGGCTTCGACGACGACTTCTCCGCGGCGATCACAGGCGCGTCCTCCTGCCTGGGCCCGATCATCCCGCCCAGCACGGGCATGGTGCTCTACGCGATGATGGCAGAGGAATCGGTCGGCAAGCTCTTCATCGCCGGCGTCATTCCGGGCATCATCATGGCGGCGGTCATGTGCGGGATGATCTATGTGACGGCCAAGAAGCGGAATTATCCGGTCAACAAGCGGGCGACGCTCAAGGAGCGCGGCCGCGCGCTCTGGCGCGCCATCCCCGCGCTGCTCTCGCCGGTCATCCTGCTCAGCGGCATCCTGCTGGGCATCTTCTCGGCGACCGAGGCGTCCGTCGTCTGCTGCGTGTATTCGCTGTTCCTGGGCGTGGTGGTCTACCGCGAGATGGATCTCAAGGGGATCTACAACGTCTTCCTGGATACGCTCAAGTCGAGCGGCATGGTCATGGCGCTGGTTACGTTCTCGATGCTGCTGGCGTCGATTCTCAACTTCCGCCAGGTGCCCCAGAGCATTGCGGCCTTTGCCGTCGCGAACATCAGCAGTAAATACGGCATCGTGCTGTGCTGCATGGCGCTGATCATCGTCGCGGGCATGGTCATCGACGTCACGCCGGCGATGCTGATCCTCATCCCGATCATGCTGCCGGTCATCCGCAGCTACGGCATCAACCCCATCAGCTTCGGCGTCGGCTCGACGCTGCTCTTCTCGCAGGGCCTGCTGACCCCGCCCGTGGGCAGCATCCTCTACGTGCTGGCGGATTACACAAAGATGCCGGTCACGCGCATTTCGAAGGCCGTGATTCCCTATGTGATCGTCTTCATGATCCTGGCCTTCTGCTTCATCACGATCCCGGGCATCTGCAACTTCCTGCCGGGGCTCATGCAATAAGGAAGGCGGGAGGAGAGGATGCGCCCGCGCGGGCCGTCCTTTCCTCTCGCTGAGCGTGGAAAGGGGCGAGCGGAGTTGGAATACCTGATTCATGCGCGAGGCATGTACGATGCCGGAAGTGAAACGCTCCGGGCGGTGAGCGGCCTGCGCGTGCGCGACGGGCGGATTGCGGAGATCGCGGCGTTTGATGTGCTGCGCGCGCGGCATCCCGACCTGGATGCGCTCGATTGGGCGGACAGCTGGCTGTTCCCCGGGCTCATCAACACGCACGTCCACCTGGAATTCTCCGCGACCGATACGGCTCGCCAGGACTTTCTGGAGGGGACGCCCGGCACCCGCCTGCTGCAGGCGGCGCACGCCGGCAGCAGCCTGCTGCGCTCCGGCGTGACGACGGCTCGGGACGCGGGCAGCTCGTGGGGGCTTTTGGACCTGCGCCATCCGCAGGCGGCGCGGCTCGTCGCGCTGCCGAGGCTGCAGCTGGCCGGGCCGCCGCTGACCGTGACGGGCGGCCATCTGCACTTTCTGGGCGAGGAGACGGATACCCGCGAGGACATGGTGCGCCAGGTGCGCATCCGGCAAAAGCGCGGCTGTGACGCCGTCAAGCTGATCGTCACAGGCGGGCAGATGACACCGGGCTCCCTGCCCGAGCGCGTCAGCCTGACGCAGGAGGAGATCGCCGCCGCGGTCGCGGAGGCGCATCTGCTCGGTCTGCCGACATTTGCGCATTGCCTGACGACGGAGGGCTTCGTGCGCTGCATGCAGGGCGGCGTCGACTGCATTGAGCATGTCGCCTGCTTCGTGCGCTGCCGGGAGAACGGGCTGCTGGAGCGCGTATATGAGCCCGCGAGGATGGAAGCCTTCCGCGGGCAGGCGCGGCGCTTCATGATGGGCCTTTCCGCCGGCTATCATCAGCTGGATGCGGTTCGCGAGGGGCGCATGCCCTGCACGGCGCGGGAGAGCTTCCTGCTTGAGCAGGAGGAGCGGATGTTCGCGATCTTCGGCGCCTGCTGCGAGCTGGGACTGGAGCCCGTCTGCGGCACGGACGCCGGGACGGGCGGCACGCGGTTTGACGAAACCTGGCTGGAGCTGGCGCTGATGGTCGAGCGGGCAGGGCGAACGAACGCCGAGGCCATCCGCTCGGCGACGCGCAGCGCCGCAGCTTGCCTGGGTCTGGAGGGCGAGACGGGCGAGCTGCGAACAGGGCTGAGCGCGGACATTGTCGCCCTGCGGGAAAATCCGCTGGAGGAGATCCGCGCCTACGGACGGGCGCGGGGCGTAATCTGTCGGGGAGAGGTCGTCAGGCCGCCCGAGACATGACGGCCCAAGAACGGGAAAGGAGAGATTCTTCATGTCGATGAGATGTACGGTATGCCACAGGCCCTACGAGGGGCCGCACAATCACTATGTCTGCCCGCATTGCGGCGGCTCCATCGAGAGCCCGGTCGACCTGCAGAGCGACAGCGAGCGCCTGCGCCGGGCGATCCGGGAGGGGAGCAGCGACGGCATTTGGGGGTATCGGGACTTTTTCCATGTGCCCGCAGATGCGCAGCCCGTCACGATGGGCGAGGGCGGCACGCCGCTCATCCACACGGACAGGCTGGGCAGACTCTATGGAATGGAGGGGCTGTATCTCAAAAACGAGACGCTCAACCCCTCCGGCACCTATAAGGACCGCTTTGCGACCGTGGCGATGACGCTGGCGCGCGCCGAGGGCATCCGCGAGGTCGCGATTGGCTCGGCGGGCAACGCCGCCGCGGCGGTGGCGGCCTATGCGGCCAAGGCGGGCATGGAATGCTACATCATGCTCCCGCCGGGGGCTGTCAAGGAGCGCGCCTGGCAGAACATGGCCTACGGCGGCCATTTCATCTATGGCATGGGCGGGGTCAACGACTGCGTCGCGATGGCCGAGGACGGCGAGGCGATCTTCGGCTGGAAGAACATGTGCACGACGATGATGAACAACCCGCTGGCGTGCGACGGCTATAAGACGATCGCCTACGAGATTGCGCGGTCGATGCACTTTGACGTGCCGGACTATGTGATCTGCCCGGTCGGCGGCGGCATCATCATCAGCAAGGTCTACAAGGGCTTTGAGGAGATGAAGGCGCTGGGGCTGATCGACAGGCTGCCCAAAATGGTCGCGGTGCAGGCGGCGGGCTGCGCGCCGCTGGTCAAGGCCTACCAGGAGGGCAAAAAGGCGACGGAGAAATGGGAAAACGGCAGCACGATCGCGTTTGCGATCTTCGACCCGGTGACCTTTGAGGGCGTGACGGCGCTGGATACGGTCCGCCGCAGCGGCGGTCTGGCAATCGCCCTGCCGGACGAGGAGATTCTTGAGGCCATGCGCGCCTGCGCGAAGCTGGAGGCCGTGATTCCCGAGCCGGCCAGCGCGGCGACCATCGCCGCCGCAGCAAAGCTGCACAGGGACGGCGTCATCGGCGGGAAGGACAAGGCGGTCTGCGTGCTGACCGGCAGCGGCCTGCGCGATCTCAAGCTCTTCTCGCAGGAGGATGTGCAGGTGCCCGAGGTGCAGCCCGGCGACATGGAGGCGCTTCGCCGCGCCGTCGCGTTCTATCAGGAGAGGGGAGAGAGCGGCCATGACGCATGAGTCGCTGACGCTCAGCATTCTGCAGCGCCTGATGCAGGAGGACACGATCAACCCGCCGGGCAACGAGCGCCGGGGCGCGCTCTGCCTCAAGGAGATCTTCGACCGGGAGGGCATCCCCTGTGAGATTCAGGAGCTGGGAGACAACCGCGCCAACTTCATCGCGCAGCTCGGCTCGGGGCGGCCGATTCTTGAATTCAGCGGCCATCTCGATGTGGTGCCCTGCGTCGGCGAATGGACGCATGCGCCGCTGGCTGCGACGCAGGAGGGTACGCGCATTTACGGGCGCGGCGCCTGCGACATGAAGGGCGGCGTCGCGGCGATGTGCGCAGCGGCCATCGCCCTGCATCGCGAGGGCCTGCCGCGCAAGGGGACGCTGCGGCTGGTGTTCGTCGCCGACGAGGAGCACGCCAACCTGGGCATGCATGCGTTCCTTGATCACCACGAGGCGGCCGACTTTACGCTGCTCGGGGAGCCAACGCAGCTGCATCCGGCCATTGCGCACCGGGGCGTTGCGCGCTACTACATCGACCTGCATGGCCGGGCCTGCCATGCGGCGCTGCGCACGGGGGAAGAGACTGCCGTGACGAAGGCCGCGCGCGCCGTGCTCGCCATGAATGCGCTGAACGAATCGCTGCTGAGCATCTCCCATCCCGTTCTGCCTGCGCCGTCCGTCGTGGTGACGCAGATGCAGGGCTATGAAAAGGACAACGTCGTGCCCGGAGACGTTCGCCTGCTGACGGATTACCGGATTTTGCCCGGCACGTCGGAGGAGGCGGCGCGACGCACGATCAGGACGGCGCTTGAGGAGGCTGGCATCGAGGGCTTTACGCTTGAAAAGCGCTTCTATATGCCCGGCGGCGAGGTGGACGCGCAGGAGGCGTTTGTCCGCGTTTGCTGCGAGGCAGCCCAGGCGGAGAGCGGAAGGCAGGAGACGCCGCGCGCGTTTGACGCCTCCTGTGAGCAGTGCTTCCTCGTGGAGGCGGGCTCCAGAACTGTCATCCTCGGGCCGGGCAGCCTCGATCAGGCCCATACGATCGACGAATATGTCGAAAAGGCGCAGCTTGTGGGCGCGGAGGCAATCTACCGGGCCATCGCGCTGCGCGTTCTGGCCGGCGCGGAGAAATAAACCGGCATGCTGCCGGCGGCATCACCGACGAAATATCGAAAATCCTGCGGCTCTGTGCCCGAGGCCGACACTTTGCAAAAAGGTTTCCATAACAAAAAGGCGTGATTTCCGACTCGGAGCGATGCGGAAATCACGCTTTTTCGATTGAAGGCGGAAAAAGGCACGCAACTCACAGCAGCACGTTGCGATAGCTGACGTTGCAGTAGAGGGCGTTGCCGCCGTCGTCCCTTTCGAGAGGATCGCCGTCGCCCTTCATGCCGATGAAGATATTGAGCTTGAAGCGGTCGCTGCGGATGAAGCTCTCCACATATTCCGCAGGCTCGTCGTTTTCAAGATAGGCGATGCGCTGGGAGAAGAACACGCAGGCATCCTTGCTGCATTTGAGCAGGCCGGCCGTCTGCGGCGAGACATCGACGATGCTGTAGGTGTCCTGCGCCTTGACGGGCACGATGCCGTAATGCGTCTTGAGCGCGGTGTAGAGGCTCTCCTTGATGTCGGAGGCCGACAGACGGGGGTAGATATGCGGATTGAGGAAACTGGTGAGCACGACGACGGGAGAATCCTCGGTGGAGACGATGCGTTTGATCTTGATGAGGGTCTCTCCGTCGCCCATGGCAAAGAGATGCTTGAGGTTGAGCGGCGGCGACACCTGCTTGAAGCTGAGAATATGGGTCTGCGGGCCCTTGCCGCTTCGGCGGATGTCGTCCGTAAAGGAGGGAAGGCGGTCAAAGGAGCGCGTGATGCGCGGCTCGCAGACGAAGGTTCCCCGCCCCTGCTTGCGGTAGAGCACGCCTTCGTTGACCAGATCCATGATGGCCTGCTTGACGGTGCCGCGGCTGACGCCGAACTGCGCCGCGAGCTGAGGCTCGCTGGGCATGCTGTCGTGCGGCTCCTTGGAAGCGGCAAGCTCGCGCAGATAGGCCTTGATTTGAATGTAATACGGAATATGACGGTCGTGATCCAGCATTTGTAGCACCTGCCCGATGAGAATAAAAGCAAAAGCGTCGCCTGGTTCAGCCTGCGGACACGGGAGCGGCGGACCCTCTTTGCCGGCAGGCTGATACGAATGATATGCTATAATTCATCTTATCGCATCCGCGCATAAAAGTCAATCAAACAGATGGAAGAATTTGGATAAAAGTCCAGATAACTACTTGACTAGTCAAGTGGACCGTGCTATACTGAACAAAGAATCAGGCGGGCAGAAACGACAAAGACGCCTGCCAAAAAGGAGGAAAAACGCATGAAAAAGGTTCTGTCCATGGTACTTGCGGCTCTGCTGATGGTGGCTCTGCTGACGGCGGGCGCTTGGGCGGAGGGCGACAAGCTCAAGGTCGGCTACGACATCTACTTCCTGGGAAATTCCTGGTCCGTGCAGCTGTATCAGGAGTTCAAGTATGACGTCGAGACGTATTACGCGGACACGATCGACGTGACCTACGTCGAGAGTGAGGGCGACATCAGCAAGCAGATCGCCAACCTGGAGGATCTGATCGCCAAGGAGGTCGACGTCATCATCACGACCCCGAACGATACGACGGCGCTCAACTCCACGCTGCAGGACGCGATGGATGCGGGCATCAAGGTCATCCTGCTGGCCGCGGGCATCGACGGCGACGCGTATGACACGCTGATCACGGTGGACGAGGTCGAGTTCGGCCGCGTGGGCGCGCAGTGGCTGGTCGATCAGCTCGGCGGCTCCGGCAAGATCATCTGCCTGAACGGCATCTCGGGCCTGTCCACGAGCGAGCAGCGCTACGCGGGCGCCAAGGGTGTCTTTGATCAGTATCCGGAGATCGAGGTTCTGGCGGTCGAGGATGCCAACTGGGATTATGCCGCGGGCAAGACCGTGACCAGCGACCTGCTGGCTGCGTATCCGCAGATCGACGGCGTCTGGTCGCAGGGCGGCGCGATGACCCTGGGCGCGATTGAGGCGTTCAAGGCGGCGAACCGTGAGCTCGTGCCGATGACCGGCGAGGACAACAACGGCCTGATGAAGGCCTGGTATAACGACAAGAGCGAGGGCATCGGCTGCGCGAAGCCGACGTGGCTGGCGCGCGTGGCGATTGAGAATGCCGTGAAGCTGGCAGCGGGCGAGACGGTCGAGAAGAACCAGATCTATCCGGTGCAGACCATCGTGACCGAGCAGATTGCCGACTATGTCAAGCCGGAGCTCCCGGACGACGTCTGGTGCGGCACCGAGCTTCCGGACGAGGTGCTCAAGGAGATCTTCCAATAATCGCGTGAAAGCGGAGGGAGAAGGGTGCCTGGCATCCTTCTCCCTTCTTGCTCTGTAAATCCATCTGCAAAGCTCCGGCATCGATCGTAAAACCATGGGATTTACAGCATTTCGGAGGGCTTTAAGCCGGCATCATGCCGGTTTTGACGGTAAAGGCAGCGGAAACGACCGGCCCCGGCAGAGCGGGCCGCGGGGCTGCGGGGACGGCAAGGAGTGCGGATATGGCAGAAATCATCGTAGAGGGAAGAGGGCTTTCCAAGGCGTTCGGGGCGAACGTCGTGCTGAAGGATGTTTCCATCCGGTGCGAGGCGGGCAAGGCCATCGCGCTGGTCGGAGAGAACGGCGCGGGCAAGAGCACGCTGATGAACATACTCAGCGGCGTGCTCCCCCCGACGGCGGGGAGCGTGCTGGTGGATGGAAAGGCGGTGCGCTTTACCTCGCCGGAGCAGGCGAGGAAGAAGGGTATTGCGTTTGTCCATCAGGAGCTGAGCTTGATGGAGGAAATGACGGTCGGTGAAAATATCATGCTGGGCCGGGAGCCCCGGCGCGGCGGCCTGATCCGCCAAAGGGAGCTGCACGAGCAGGCGCGCGCCGTGCTCGCCGGGATCGGCTTTGAGCTTGACGTATACAGCCTGGTCTCGGATCTGGCTCCCTCGGACAAGCAGATCACGGAAATCGCCAAGGCATGGGCGGGCCGGCCGCGCATGATCATCTTCGACGAACCGACATCCAGCCTCAACAAGGCCGAGAGCCGCAGGCTGTTTGATTTCATCGGCAGCCTCAAGGCGCAGGGCGTCGCGGTCGTGCTGATCTCGCACAGAATGGAGGATATCTTCGCGACCTGCGACACGGCCTTCGTGCTCAAGGATGGAGAATTCGTCTTCAGCAAGCCGGTCAGCGAGACGAACGAGGATGAGCTGATTTCCAAGATGGTCGGGCGGACGTTCAAAAACGCCTATCCGCCCCGGCGCGAGCGGCGCAGCGACGAGATCCGGGTGCGCCTGACGAACGCCTGCGTGGGCAGCCGCGTCAAAAACGTCTGCATGGAGGTGCCCGCCGGCAGCGTCATCGGTGTGGGCGGGCTGGAGGGACAGGGCCAGCGTGAGCTCAGCCGCGCGCTCTTTGGCATTGACCCGTTCACCTCGGGAACCTATGAGATCGATGGGCGCCCAGTGAAGATTCAGACGCCGCGGGCGGCGGTCAGACAGGGCATCGCCTTTGTCCCTGACGACAGGAAGGCGGAGGGGCTGGTGCTGCCGCTCTCCGTGCAGGAGAATATCCTCTCTCTGGTGCTCGGGCGGGTGAGCCGCCACGGCCTGATCGACCGAAGAGCAGCCGCGCGGGAGACGGAGGAGGGCGTGCGCAGGCTCAACATCAAGATCGCCTCGCCCCGACAGCCGGTTGAAGCCCTCAGTGGCGGCAACCAGCAGAAGATTGTCTTCTCCAAGTGGATCAAGACAAACCCGCGCATTCTGTATCTTCACGAGCCGACGCGCGGCGTGGATGTGCAGAGCAAGCTGGAAATCTACGGGCAGATTCGCGCGCTGACCCGGGAGGGCGTCAGCGTGGTCGTCTTCACCAGCGATATCCTGGAGCTGATCGGCCTCTCCGACGAGATCTACGTCATGTATGAGGGGGAAATCTCCGGCCATATCGACGGCGCAGAGGCGACAGAGGAGAAGATCATGCAGCTCAGCGCGCGGCGTCAGGCACAAAGTGAGGAGGAAAGGGCAGGATGAAGGGCTCCGTAAACAAGCATGTCCGGCAGGCGGTTCCCGCCTATGTGATCCTTGCGGCGATCCTTGTGGCGGTTTCCATCGTCTCGCCCTCGTTCCGCAAGGTCGGCAACATTCGCAACGTCATCGCGCAATGCGCGGTGCTGGCGATTGTGGCGATCGCGCAGACCAATGTGCTGCTCATCGGCGGTATCGACATGTCCGTCTCCAGCGTCATCTCCTTCAGCACCATTGCGGTGGCGATGTTCAGCCAGAGCAGCGGACTCAGCCTGCTGGGCTCCATTGCGCTGGCGCTGGCGGCAGGCGCGGCGACGGGCCTGATCAACGGCATCGGCGTTGTGCATTTGAAGATTCCCGCGATGATCATCACGATCTCGACTCAGGCGCTGCTCAAGGGCATCTGTCTCATCCTGATGCCCTCCTCGGGCGGCAAGGTAAACGCGGAGTTTGCCGCCTTCCTCAAGCTGCGCTTCGGCGTGATCAACGTTTCGGCGATGATCGCGCTGATCCTCTACGCGCTGTTCTTTGTGCTCTACCATGATACGCGCTACGGCAGGCGGATGTACGCGGTGGGCAATGGAGAAGCCTGCGCGGCGCAGTCGGGCGTTCCCGTGGGCAGAACGATCATCTGCACCTATGTCGTCTCCGGTGTGCTTGCGGCAATCGCGGGCGTCGTGCTCAGCGCGCGCATCGCGACGGGCAACGCGCTCGTCGGCGATTCCTATGCGATGAACTCGGTGGCGGCGGCGGTGGTCGGCGGAGTTTCCATGAACGGCGGCCTTGGCTCCGTCGCGGGCGCGCTGGCTGGCGCGATCATCATGTCCCTGATCAACAACGTGATCAACAACATGGATATCTCGCCATATTACCAGTACATCACCAAGGGCCTTGTCCTGGTGCTCAGCCTGCTGATCTTCCAGCTGAAGAGGAGGAAGCGCGCATGAACAAGATGAAGGAACAATCTGCCCGTTCTGCGCAGCGGGCGCGCTATGGCAGCTTCCCCTGGGGCGTGTATCTGCTGCTGGCCGCGGTGATCGCGGTGTTCTTCCTGGCGACACGGGGGACGATCTCCCCGGCGCATCTGCTCAACATCGTCAGGCAGGCTGCGCCGCTGGGCATCGCGGCGATGGGTCAGACGCTGGTGCTGCTGGTGGGCGGCATCGACCTCTCCGTCGGCGCGACGATGTCCATGGTCAACCTGGTCAGTGCGTCGCTGATGATGGGCAGCGACGGGAGAATTCTGCCGGCTGTTCTCGTGTCGCTGGCGCTGTGCCTGATGATCGGCTTTCTGAACGGCTATATCATCGCGCATTTCAGGATGCAGCCCTTCCTGGTGACGATGGCGATGCAGATGATCGTCGAGGGCGGCTACTACATCTACACCAAGGGCATCGCCAAGGGCAGCATCGCGCCCGCCTTCCGGGTGATCTCGGAGGGTTGGCTCGGCGGCGTTCCCGTGGCAGCGCTGATCTGGGCGGCGCTCTGGGCCATTCTGGCGCTGGTGCTGGGAAAGACAGCCTACGGCAAGCGCTTTTACATCACCGGCGGCAACCAGGCCGCCTCGCGCCTCTCCGGATTTGCGAGCGAGGCGATCGTCATTTCGGCCTATGTGCTCTGCGCGCTGATGGCGGGTATCGCCGGGCTGATGCTCTCCGCCTATATCGGCACGGCGTCCACGGGCGTGGGCAACGACTATACGCTCAACTCAATCGCGGCGACCGTCATCGGCGGCACTTCCTTCCTGGGCGGCATCGGCGGATTGGCCGGAACATTCCCGGGCGTGCTGATCACGGTGATCCTGCAGAGCATGATGACCATTATCGGCATCTCCGAGGCGGGCAAATTTATCACGCAGGGCGTCGTGATTGCGACGATGGTCGCCATCAACCAGCTGCGCAGGGGACGGCGCTGACCCCGGAGGCGGCTATAAGGCCTCAAATGGATGAATGGAGGAGAAACCATGCCTTTTATCAGAACCATGCAGGGCGACATCGCCCCGGAAAACCTTGGATTTACCTATGCCCACGAGCATATCGTCTGCCGTCCGCCGCATTGGGTCGAGCGTGGGGAGAGCGATCTGCTGCTGGATGACCCGGAAAAATCCTGTCAGGAGGTCGCCCTGTTCCGCGAGGCCGGAGGGCGGAGCATCGTCGACGCGACGGCGATCGACTATGGCCGTGACCCCGAGGCCGTCCGTGCGATTGCACAGAAGACGGGCGTGCAGATCATCGGCACGGCGGGCTTCAACAAGGGCTTCCTCTGGGACGCAAAGATGCCGGGCCAGGAGAGAACCTTTGCCGACTGGATCGACAGCGAATCGGAGGACAGGCTCGCGCAGTTTGTCATTGACGAGGTCGAGCAGGGCATGTGGGGCATCGGCGCGGCGTATGACGATGTACATCCGACAAAGGTGCGCGCCGGTCAGGTGAAATTCGGAACGGGTTACAATTCCATGAGCCCGCTGGAGATCAAGACCATCCGCGCGGCCTGCCGCGCGCATCTGCAGACGGGCGCGCCGGTGCATTCCCACACGGAGGCCGGAACCATGGCGCTGGAGCAGATGCGGATCATCCGGGAGGAGGGCGTCGATCTGAGCTGCGTCAGCTTCGGCCACATGGACAGGAACCCGGATCCCTGGATGCACAGACGGGTTGCGGAGACCGGCGCGTACCTCTGCTTTGACGGCATCGCCAAGGTCAAATACAACCCCGAGAGTGTGCGCATCCGCTGCATTCTGGATCTGGTCAAGGCGGGCCACCAGAAGCAGATTCTCATCAGCGGCGACACCGCGCGCCGGAGCTATTACTCGACATACACCCATGCGGTCGGCCTGCCCTACATCATCACGACGTGGATTCCGCGTCTGATGGAGCAGGCGGAGGAGGAGGGCATCGACGGCAGGCAGCTGGTTGAGGATCTCTTCATCAACAATCCCCGTACCTGCATGACCTTCCGGAAAGGATGAGCGCGATGCGTTTGGACGAGATGAACCAGGAGCGCGCGGCGTCGGAGCTGGCCGGCAAAATCGCGCTGTTGCCCATCGGGGCGACGGAATGCCACGGCAACCATCTCCCGCTGGGGACGGACTCCTTTCTGGCGCAGGGCCTGTGCGCGAAGATCGAGGAGCGGCTGGGCAGCGGGCGCTGCGTGGTGCTGCCCTGCCTTCCCTACGGCCAGGTCTGGTCGCTGCGGGCGACGCCGGGCACGGTGGACATTCCGGACGCGGTGCTGACGCCGTTTCTGACGAGCATCGCCATGAGCATGTACCGCGCAGGCGTGCGCAAAATGGCGTTTGTGAACGCGCATGTGGGCAACTGCAACGCGATCAAGGCGGCGATGCGCGAGATCTACGCGCAATGCGACATGAAGATCTATGCGTTTACCTACCCGGGCGCGGAGGCGGAGATCCGTCGGGTCTGCACGACGAAGCGCCCTCACGGGGCCTACTTTCATGCCTGCGAGATCGAGACCTCCTACATGCTCTATCTCTGCCCGGAGCGGGTGGACATGAGCAGGGCGATCTGCCAGTATCCGCAATTCCCGGCGGATTTCGACGTGACGCCGATCCCGTGGACACAGATCATGGATACGGCCGTGCTGGGCGACGCGACGGCGGCCACGGCGCAGAAGGGAAAGGCCATTATCGATGCGGTCGTTGAGAACATCGTGAGCCTGCTGGGCTGAGAGGAGGGGAGAAGGATGGCAAGCGTTCTGGCGCTGGATCTGGGCAGCACGCAGCTCAAGCTGCTCCTGCTGGACGGGGATGCGAGGGTTTCCTATGTGGATGCCGTCCCCTATGAGACGCAGGCGCCGCGCGCAGGCTGGATCGAGCAGCGCCCGCAGGACTGGACGGCAGCGCTGGCGACGGGCATGCGCAGGCTGAGGGAAACCCTGCCCCAGGCAGAGATTGACGCTGTCGGCTTCTCGGGGCACATGAGCGGCGTCGTGCTGCTGGATGCCCAGGGAGAGGTGCTGCGCCCCTGCATCACGCTCTCCGATACGCGCAGCGAGGCGGAATCGGTCTGGCTGCGCGCTCAGGTGGGCGAGCTCATCCGCCGGGAGACCGGAAACCCGGTCAACAACGCCTTCTCCCTGCCCAAGCTTTGCTGGATCAAGGCGCATGAGCCGGAGCTCTGGGCGCGGGCGACGGTCTTCCTCGCCCCCAAGGACTACCTGCGCGCCCAACTGACAGGCCGCCTGGCGACGGAGACGACCGACGCCTACAACACGCTCTGCGTTTCCATGCGCACGCGGCGGTGGTGCGAGGAGATTATCCGCGGCGCCGGGTTGGAGGCGGAGAAGTTTCCGCCGCTGCTGGAGCCGACGGACTGCGCCGGCCATGTGACACCGCAGGCCGCGCGGCGCTTCCTGCTGCCGCAGGGTGTGCCTGTCTTCGCCGGGGGCGCGGATATGGCCTGCGGAGCGGTCGGCATGGGGCTGTTTGAGCAGGGGGAGTCGGCGCTGACGCTGGGAACCTCGGCGACGTTCCTCGCGCCCGTTTCGCAGACGGATGGCGACGCCTGGGGGCAGGTGACCTTCCATCTGCATGCGCTGCCCGGCCTGCTGTACGCGCTGGGCTCGCATTTCAATGGCGGGCTGGCGGTCAACTGGCTCACGCGGATGCTCAGCGGGGACGGCGTGCTCCGCTACGAGGAGATTGCGAGGCTCTCGCAGCTGGCGCAGCAGGTGCCGCCGGGGAGCAACGGCGTGCTGACCCTGCCGTTTCTGGCGGGCAGCGGCTCGCCCTACTTCTGCGCGCAGGACAGGCAGACGGTTTTCGGCCTGAGCGCCGCAACCCGGCCGGAGGAGCTCTTCCGCAGCGAGCTGGAGGGCATCACGCTCAACCTCGCACAGACCAAGCGGCTGTTTGACCGGATGATTCCCGGCGGGCTGGCATGCGTGCGCCTCGGCGGCGGCGGCGCAAAGATCGGCATCTGGCCGCAGATGATCGCGGACGTTTTCGGGACGCGCATCGATCTCTCCCAAGACGTCGATGCCTCTGCCATCGGCGCGGCGATTCTCGCGGGCGCGGGCGCCGGCCTCTATGCGGATATCCGCCGCACAGCCCGCACAGGCCTGAGCATCGGCCAAACGCTGCTGCCGCAGGCGCAGCGCCACAGGCAGTATGCCGCGCTGGCGGCGCGCTATGAGGCGGCGTATGCGCTGGCCGGCAGGCTGTATGCCCGACAGGACGGACAGGAGGACAGGGTATGAAGCTGACGGATTCGGTCTATCTGGTCGGCTCGGGCGATGCGGGGTTTTCCCTGACGCATCCGGGCGACTGCGGGGTTTTTCTGGTGGATGGCGGAGGGCCGTGCGCGCTGATCGACGCAGGCATCGGGCTGGAGCCGGAGCGGATTCTTTCGCAGATTCGCGCGGACGGCTTTGATCCGGAGCAGGTCAGCCATATTCTGCTCACGCATGGGCATGGCGACCATGCGGGCGGCGCGGCGGCGCTGGCGCGTGCCTGCGGCGCGAGGGTTTTTGCGATGGAGCCCGCTGCGGGGTTCATCCGCGAGGGCAACACAGAGGCGCTCTCGATTGACGCGGCGATGCAGGCGGGCGTCTTCGAGCCGGCGTTTGCGTTTGAGACCTGTCCGGTTGAGCCCCTGACCGACGGGCAGCAGATCGCCGTCGGGCGCTCGGTGCTCACGGCGATCCGGAGCGAGGGACACTGCGCCGGCCACTGCTGCTTCCTCATGGAGGAGAGCGGAAAGCGCGTGCTCTTCGCCGGCGATGCGGTGCAGTGCGGCGGAAAGATCGCGCTGCAGGCCATCTGGGACTGCGACCTGCAGGCCTACCTGGCGACGGTCAGACGGCTCTGCGCGCTCGGCGCGGATGTGCTCCTGCCGGCGCATGGCTGCGTCGCGCTCAGCCGGGGCAATGCGCATCTGAAGCGTGCTGTGGAGCGGCTGGACACGCTCGCCCTGCCGCGCAATGCAATCGGCGAATGAGCCATCAAGGAAGGGAGGAGTGGACATGGAGGCATCGATGTGGGCCTATCCCTGGGATCTGGAGGATTGCGGCATCGACCGCGCGCTGGACGAGATGCGGGAGAGCGGGCTGACCGGGGTCAGCATGATCACGAGCTACCACGCGGGACGCTTTCTCTGCGTGAGGAGCCCGAAGCGCAAGGTCTATTACCCGGAGGACGGCACGATCTATTACCCGACGGACCTGAAGCGTTTCAAGGGCCTGCGGATTCAGCCGAAGGTCAGCCGGTTTTCGGCGGAGCATCCCGACTTCTGGGACAGGCTGCTCGCGGAGGCGGACAAGCGCCGCATGGCCGTGTCGGGCTGGACGGTCTGCCTGCACAACACGCGCATCGGCATGACCTGGCCGGACGTCTGCGTGCGCAATGCGTTCGGCGATCCCGCCTGCTACAATCCCTGTCCGTCCCATCCCGACATGCGCGCGTACATGGTCGCGCTGATGGATGACTTGTGCAGCCATTTGCCGCTGCATGCGCTGGAGCTGGAGTCGATGAATTTCATGGGCTTTGCGCATGAGTTTCACCACGAGAAGGACGGCATCGGGCTGACGGCGCTGGGGGATTTTCTCCTCTCGCTGTGTTTCTGTCCGAGCTGCGTGAAGCGCGCCCGGCAGGAGGGCGTGGATATCCTGCCCGCCGGAAAGCGCGTGCGCGACTGGATCGGGCAGATGTGCGAGGGCACGCTGCGCCTGGGGACGGACGAGGAATTCCTGCGCGGGGGCATCGCGTTCTTCGATGGCTACCCGGAGGTGCAGGAATATCTGCGCTGGCGGTCGGGCGTCGTGACGTCGTTGATGCAGGAGGTACACGCGGTGACGCGCGGCCGGACGCTCCTCTACTTCCTGAGCCTGCTGCCGCATTCGCGCTCCTGGCTCTTTGGCGTCGATCTCCGGGAGATCACGCGCTGCTGCGAAGGCGTCGTCGTCTGCAGCTACGATTGCAACGAGCGGCAGGCGGAGGCCGACCTGCGCGAGTCCCGGCGGGATTTTGCGCCGGGCACGCGGCTGATGATGGGCGTGCGCTGCTTCACGCCGGAATACGCGGACGAGGCCGCGCTGCAGCGGAAGATCCGCGTTGCAAAGGAGAAGGGAGCCGATGGATTGCGGCTGTACAATTACGGCCTGATTCCCCAATCGCGGCTGGGCTGGATCCGATCTGCGATGGAGGCATAGAAAAACCCCGCACATTCCGTGCGGGGCTTTTTGTTGGCTCCCCAGGTAGGGCTCGAACCTACAACCCTTCGGTTAACAGCCGAATGCTCTGCCATTGAGCTACTGAGGAATATGGTGGATTGAAGTGGACTCGAACCACCGACCTCCCGCTTATCAGGCGGGTGCTCTAACCGACTGAGCTATCAATCCGAACAATTTTTCTTTCTCGGACGCCGCTTTGCGCGCAAAAGGCGACAAAAAGCCCGCCGGCAGCGATGCGCCGCGGCGGGCGGAGGATCAGGCTTCCACGCCGAAGGGGAGCAGAGCGAAGATGTCCTTCTGGACATTGACGCCCGGGTAGACCTCCAGCAGCTTGAGCCCGCGGGCGGTCAGGATGAAGATGCAGCGTTCCGTGACGTAGAGCACCTTCTGCCCGTTGGCGATGGCCTTGCGGGCGGAGAAGCTGATGCTGCGCACGTCGTTGACAAACTTGGGAATCGCGCCGTTGCGCACGATGGTCACATGGCCGTCCTGCTCCTGCACCTCCAGCCCCTTGGTGTTGAAGGTGAGGCAGAAGACGACGATCGGCGTTTTGGCGGTGATGTTGGCGAAGCCGCCGATGCCGGCATAGGCGCCGGGCCCGCGGTGGGCGTTGACGTTGCCGTGGCGGTCGACCTCCAGCGCGCCCATGAAGCAGATGTCCAGCCCGCCGTGGTTGTACAGGTCGAACTGGTTCGCCATGTCGTAGACGGAGGCCGCGCCGATCATCGCGCCGAAGACCTTGCCCGAGGCCGGGAAGCCGCCGATTCCGCCGGATTCGACGGTCAGCGTGATGTGGTCGAGCATGCCGTTCTGCTTGGCAAAGCGGGAGATCGTCTCCGGAATGCCGATGCCGATGTTGACGATGTCCTCCTTGCGCAGCTCCTGCGCGGCGCGCCGGCCGATGATGCTGCTGGCGACGCTCTCGCGGCGATGCTCGGAGGTCAGCGCGTCGAGCTTCTCCGTCCACTCGTGCCAATCCTCAAACGGGATTTCGAAGCTGCCGGTCAGCGCTTGGAGCGCGTCGTCGCGCGGCTGCGGCTCGACGACGACGATTGCGTCGACGAGGCAGCCGGGGATGATCGTGTTTCTCGGGCGCGTGGGCATGTCGACGATGCGGTCGACCTGGACGATGACGATGCCGTTGTTCGACTTGACCGCCTGGCAGATGGAGAGGGCGTCGCCGGACATGTACATGTCGTCAAAGGAGATGTTGCCCTTGCGGTCTGCCGCGGTGCCCTTGATCAGCGTCGCCGTGATCTTGGGCAGCTTGTAATAGAGAAATTCCTCGCCGTCGACCTCGACGACCTTGACAAACGAGCTGTCCGTGGAGATCTGGTTGATGCCCGGGCCCTCGCGCCGCGGGTCGACGAAGATATCCAGGCCGACCTTGGAGAGCGCGCCGGGAATGCCGCCTGCCTGCGCGCGGATGGCGTGGGAGATGCAGCCGAGCGGCAGGTTGTAGGCCTCGAAGCGGTTCTCGAGGATGATCTTCTTCGTGCTGGGCATCGCGCCGAAATGGCCGCAGATCAGCCGATCCACCGCGCCGGCGCGGATGTAGCCCTCGGCGTTGCGGTTTTCGTCCCAGACGCCGAAGCCGGCGCTGGAGACGATCGTCAGATGCTTGGGGGAATGCGTCTGCTGATACCTGCGGTTGAGCGCCTCGTGGAGCTCGACGGGATTCTCGATGCCGACGAAGGAATTGACGCAGATGCAGTCGCCGTCCCGGATCAGGCTGATGGCCTCGTCCGCAGAGAGGATACGATACATGGTTGAGCCGCCTTTCTTGAGTATAAAACTGTGCGGGAAATCCTGCAGCGGGGACAGCCCGCTTCCGTCCTCGGACACAGGCCGAATACCTTATTATACGTCAAAAATCGGGCGTTGTACAGGTTTTTTTGAGCTTTCAGTCCTCGCTGCCCGGGAGCAGGGGCGTACAGATGCTCGTGAACTCGTCAAAGAACAGCTCCGCCGCGGGGTTCTGCCGCAGGGCGGCCGAGTAGATGGATTCATTGAAGCAGCAGGCGGGGTTCGAAACGGCGACCAGAAAGGTCTCCGGGGAGAGGAAGCTCCTGATGTACCGGGGCGCGATCAGCAGCCCCTGACCGAGGGAGACGAGCAGCAGCGCGGTGGGTACGTTCGGCGCGGGAATGTGGTTGAGCTTGCGCGCGCAGGAGCGGACGGCGAGCTGCCAGTTCTGCGCGTACGGGCCGAAGAGCTCGTCTGCGTAGGGGACGATCAGCGTCTGTCCGGAGAGCTGATGCAGGTCGACGGAGGCATGGGACATCAGCGGATGCCCGGGCGGGAGGACGAGATAGGTGTCGTGGCGGCGGACGAGTGAGCGGCGCGCGTGCTCCGGCAGATCGAAATAGCTGCACGGCGAGAAGACGATGTCGTATTGGTCGATGACCTCCCGGGGCATCCGGGAGAGCACGGAGATGCTGACCGTGTTCGGCGGCAGATCCGGCACAGGGCAGGCAAGCAGCAGGATGCCCTTTCCGATGGACACGAGCAGCTTGGTGTAGACGGCGTCCGTCCCGGGCATGGCGGCCTGCGCCAAGCACTTCCCCGGCGACGGCGTCGATTTCCGCGATCAGCATCTGCATCCGACCTATAACAGCCTGCCCGCCGCGCAGGGGTACGCGACCTATGGCGCGATCTACCGGGAGCTGATCGGCCGCGGGCTGATGAGCGTCATGGTCGGGCACATCGTCCAGCCGGCCGTGGCGATGGAGATCAACCCGGTGCTGCGGATGGAGGATTGCCTGCCGGCCTCGCTCAGCCCGGAGCTGCTGACCGGCCTGCTGCGCGGGAAGCTGGGCTTTAACGGCGTCATCACCTCGGACGCGACCATCATGGGCGGCTACTGCATGGCGATGGAGCGAAGCAAAGCGATTCCAGCCTCGATCGCGGCGGGCTGCGGCGTGGAGGTCTACAAGCCCCTGGAGGACGAGCTGCACGGCACGTCGGCGCTCAGCGGCCGGCGGCTGACGCTGTACCTGGCCAACTACGAGCAGGCGAGCAACCAGACCACCGTGCGCATCGACTGGTGCAAAAAGCACGCGCTGGATACGCCGCGATTCCTGAACGAGGAGCCCTGCGTCTTTGTCTCGCTGGCCAACCCCTACCTGCTCCAGGATGTGCCGCGCGTGCCGACCTATATCAACGCCTATACCGCCAGCCGCGCGGTCATCGAGGCCGTGATCGGCAAGCTGCTGCGGGGCGGCCCCTTTGAGGGTGTCAGCCCAGTGGATGCTTTTTGCGGCCTGCCCGACACGAGGCTATGACGCGAAAAAACGGAGCCGACTGATATCAGGCTCCGTTTTTATGACTTGCGGTATCCATCTGCCAAGACTTCGGCTTCGGACACAGAGGTGGAGGATTATCGGCGTTCGTCGGAGATGGAGCCTGCAGCATGCCGGTTCAGCTCAGCTCCTGCGTGAGGGCGAGGACAAAGGCGTCCATCTCGTCCTTGCTGATGACCAGCGGCGGGGCGAGGCGCAGCACATTGCCCGCGGCGGTGCCGGCGACGAAGCCGCGCGCGAGCAGGCGCTTCATCAGCGCGCCCGCCGGACAATCCTGCGTCAGCTGGATGCCCAGAAGCAGGCCCATGCCGCGCACCTCGAGAATCTTCCCGCTGGCGATACCGCGCAGGGCGCGCATCAGGTACGCGCCCTTTTCCCTGGCGACGGCGGCATAGTCGTGCTCGATCAGATGGGTCATCGCGGAGAGGGAGACGGCGCAGGCGAGCGTGTTGCCGCCGAACGTCGAGCCGTGGTCGCCGATGGCGATTGCGGAAGCGACCTTCTCGCTGGCGAGGATGGCGCCGATCGGGAAGCCGCAGCCCAAGCCCTTGGCGCTGGTCATAATGTCCGGCGTGACGCCGTATTGCTCGTGGCAGTAGAGGCTGCCCGTGCGGCAGACGCCGGTCTGCACCTCGTCGAGGATCAGCAGCACGCCCTGCTCGTCGCACAGCGCGCGCACGCCGCGGAGATAGTCGGGATCGGCGGGCGTCACGCCGCCCTCGCCCTGCATCGGCTCCAGCAGCACGGCGGCGGTCTCCTCGTCCATCGCGGCGCGCAGCGCGTCCAGGTCGTTGTAGGGCACCTGGGTGAGGCCGCTGGGCAGCAGCGGGCGATACGGCGCCTGATAGTAGTCATGGCCGGTCGCGGCGACGGTCGCCAGCGTGCGCCCGTGGAAGGAATGGTCGGCGGAGAGGATCTTGTAGCGCTTGCTGCCCTGCGCGTAGAAGTACTTGCGCGCGAGCTTCATCGCGCCCTCGTTGGCCTCCGCGCCGGAGTTGGCGAAGAACACACGGTCGGCAAACGTGTTCGCGCAAAGCAGCGCGGCGAGCTTCGCCTGCGGCTCCACATAGTAGAGGTTGGAGGTGTGCAGGATGCCCGTCTGCGCCTGCGCGATCAGCGCATCCGTGACGGCGGGATGGTTGTAGCCCAACGCGTTGACGGCGATGCCCGCGAAGAGATCCGTGTAGGCCCTGCCGTCCTGGTCGTAGAGCGTGCAGCCTTCGCCGCGCACGAAGCAGACGGGGCAGCGCTCACCAAAGACGCCAAGGAAATGCTCGGCATCGAGCTGCTTGATTTCGGAAAGATTCATGGAAGACTCCTTGTCTGGTCGATGATGCTGCGAGTTGTATTTGACGTTGCATCTGAAATCCGGCTTTGCGAAATCGAACCCGTCTCAATCGTAGGATGCTTCGCATCCTGCTCTGAGACTACGTTTTTGCGGATTGGGATGCGATAGGGCTGCCGCCCTATAACCTGCCTGAGGGATGATATCCCTCAGACTCCCTTCTTCGCTTCGCGCGTAGATTCGAATTTGGCTGCAAAACAGGATCAGACGTTCAGCCCCGTGGTCTCGTCGCAGCCGAGCATCAGGTTCATCGACTGAACGGCTGCGCCGTTGCCCGTGACGAAGAGCTCCAGGCCGTCCCAGCCGGCGCAGGCGTTGGCGGCGAGGAAGCCGCCGGCGTCGCTCTGCGCGCTCAGCGGCAGGACGCGCACGAGCTGGGCGTCCGCATAGGCGCTGCTCAGGCAGTCGTGCAGCTGCGCGAGGGTGGAGACGCCGTGCAGCTGGCTTGTGCAAAGCGGAACGCTGACGAGCATGCCGGCGTAGTAATCTGCGACGATGGGCGTGAAGAGCGGGGCCTTCTGCAGGCCGGAGATGACCCGCATCTCCGCGAGGTGCTTGTGCTGCTGAGTCAGGCCGTAGAGGCGCGGGGAATCGAGCGCGGCGTCGCGCATTTCGCCCTCATACTGCGCGATCATCTTCTTGCCGCCGCCGCTGTAACCGGTCAGCGAGAAGCAGCTCAGCACGGCGTCGGACGAAACGACGCCCGCGTCGACCAGCGGCCGCGCGATGGAGATGAAGCCCGTCGCGTGGCAGCCGGGGTTGGCGATGCGCTTGCCCGTGACGATGGCCTCGCGCATCGCAGGGGAGAGCTCCGGGAAGCCGTAGGCCCAGCCCTCGGCCGTGCGATGCGCGGTGGAGGCGTCGATGATGCGCGTATGGTCGTTCTCTACGAGGCTCACGGCCTCGCGCGCCGCTGCGTCTGGCAGGCAGAGGAACGTGATGTCCGAGGCGTTGATCAGCCGGGCGCGCTCCGCGGCGTCCTTGCGCAGCGCGGGGTCGATGGTCAGCAGCTCGATGTCCGTCCGCCCGCCGAGGCGCTCAAAGATGCGCAGGCCGGTCGTGCCCTCGCTGCCGTCGATGTAAATCTTTGGTTTCATGCTGCATGCTCCCTTCCGGCGCTCAGTGCGCGGCGGCCTTCGGCTTCTCGAACATCGTGCCGATACCGCGGTCGGTGAAGATCTCCAGGATGATCGGGTGCGGGATGGTGCCGTTGAGGATGTGGACTCGGCGCACGCCCTTCTCGATCGCGTCGACGCAGGAGTTGACCTTGGGAATCATGCCGCCGCTGATCGTGCCGTCCGCGATGAGCGCGCGCGCCTGCTCGACGGTCAGGATCGGGTAGAGGGTCGTCGGGTCCTCCGGCACGCGGCGCACACCGTCGATGTCCGTCAGGAAGATCAGCTTTTCGGCCTTGAGCGCCGTGGCGATGGCGGCGGCGGCGGTGTCCGCGTTGATGTTGTAGCTCTCGCCCGCCGCGTCGACGCCGACCGTCGAGATGACGGGGATGTATTCGTCGGCGCAGAGCGCGTTGAGCAGCTTCGTGTTGACCTTCACGATGTCGCCGACGTGACCGAGGTCGACGCCATCCGGCAGCGGCGGTTTCTTCGTTACCTGGATCAGCCCTGCGTCCTTTCCGCACAGGCCGATGGCCTTGCCGCCGAGCGTGCCGATCTGCGCGGCGATGTTCTTGTTCAGCTTGCCGGCCAGCACCATCTGCACGATTTCCATCGTCGCCTCGTCCGTGATGCGCAGGCCGTTGTGGAACTCGCTCTTGACGCCCACGCGGGTGAGCATCGCGTTGATCTCCGGCCCGCCGCCGTGGACGAGGATGGGGTTGATGCCGACGTACTTGAGCAGCGTCACATCCTCGAGAATCTTGCGGGTCAGGTCCTCGTTGACCATGGCGTTGCCGCCGTATTTGATGACGATGGTCTTGCCCCAGAGGCGCTGGATGTAAGGCAGGGCCTCGATCAGGATATTGGCTTTGTTGATGAAATCCAAATCGGTGTTGTCGACGATTTGATCCTTCGGCATGGCGGTTTCTCTCCTTTGGCGTTTCAAACGGTCAGTACTGACCATGAATGGGTGAACAGGGACGATTATACCACAGGTTCGCATAAATATGCAACAGGTTTCGCATAAAAATGCATACCGTCGAGCGATTCTATTTGGAAAGAAGGGCTTCGGCGGTATGCGGAACAGGGAATTGTCAATATTTGGGCCGGATATCCGCGGGGATCGGGCAGACGTAAGGGTGCTCCTTCGTGCGCGCGCGGAATTCGCGCTGGACGCGCGCGAGCGTCTCCGGCTCATCCATCAGCCGCGCGGCGCTCAGCGCAAGCGACTTGGCGGCGAAGAGCATGGCCTTGTGCGCGATAGCGCTCTTGCCGATGGCGACGGCCTGCCAGCTGTGGGCAGGCGTGTCGGCGGCCCAGGCCGCGGCGGAGAGCTGGCTCGTCGGCGCGCACCAGCTGGCGTCGCCCACGTCGGTGGAGATGGTGACGATGGGCGTGTCGGTCGGCGTGTGCGGCGCGATAAAGCTGTAGATCGGCTCGCCCTGATGCGCCAAGACGCGCTCGCGCGCCTCGCTTGTGCACAGGCGGGAGAGCTTGGCGAGCGTGTGCTCCGGGGATTCGAGCGAATCGTGCAGCGAGCGGGCGAGGGCGAGCTCCTCTTGCGTGAAGGCGGGCGCGCCGATGGAGCACATGCTGTCGACGAGCACCTCTTCCATCGCCGTGTTGGGGAGGATGTTGGAGCAGCCCTTGACGAACTCCATCTCCATCGTCGTGCCGGTCATGATCGCCGCGCCGCGCGCGCAGTCGATGACGCGCTGCTTGATGCCCTCCAGGTCGGCAAGGCGCTGCGAGCGGACGAGATAGACCGCCTCAGCGCGCGCCTGAACGACGTTGGGCGAGAGGCCGCCCGCGTCGGTGATCGCGTAGTGGATGCGCGTGTCCTCCGGCACATGCTCGCGCAGGAACTGGATGCCCACGTTCATCAGCTCCAGCGCGTCGAGCGCGCTGCGCCCGAGCTCCGGGCTTCCCGCGGCATGGGCGCTCTGCCCCTTAAAGCGGAAGATCATCTTGACGTTGGCCAGCGAGCCGCCTGGCCAGATGCCGTTGTAGTCCCACGGGTGCCAGGAGAGGATCGCGTCGAGCCCCGCAAAGAAACCGTCGCGCGCGAGGAAGGTCTTGGCGCTGCCGGTCTCCTCGGCCGGACAGCCGAAGTAGACGACCGTGCCCGAAAGCCGGCCGGCGGCAATTTCCTCCTTGACAGCGACCGCTGCGGCCAGGGAGCCGACGCCGAGCAAATTGTGCCCGCAGCCGTGGCCCGGTGCGCCCGGCGTCACGGGCTCGCGGACGGCGCAGCCGGCCTTCTGGCTCATGGCGCTCAGCGCGTCGAATTCGCCCAGAAACGCGATGACGGGCCGGCCATTGCCGTATTCGGCGCGGAAGGCGTTGGGCATGCCGCCCAGGCAGTCCGTGACGGAAAAGCCGTTTTGAAGCAGCAGCGCGCGCAGAATGCCGGCGGAAGCGTCCTCATGGAAGTTGACCTCGGGATGCTCCCAGATGGCGTCGCTGGCGGCGGTGTAGGCCTGCGCATGCGCGTCGACGCTGGCACAGATGGCATGCTGCATGGATTCAGGATTCATGGATATCTCCTCCTCTGGCGGCTATGCGCCGGTTTGCAGGAAAAAGAATGGACTCAGTATACGCATGCAGGCACGTTTTGTCAATGATAAGTCTGAGAACGCGCCGCCGGGGATACAAAAAAGCCGCAGGGCCTTGACCCTGCGGACGCAGTTGTGCTTCTGTTACGGTTATGCTTCCGTTTGCGGCTTTGCGAAGAACGCCAGCGCGAGCATCACCGGCACGGCGCTCATGATCGGGTAGGCATAGCGCACGAAGACGCCTGCCGCAAAGAACAGGGAGAGCAGCAGACCCCAGAGCGGAATGAGGGTGAGCGCGAGCCGTCGCTGACGCCGAAGGAAGAGGAGCATCGTCGTCAGCAGGAGCAAAAAGGTGTAGACCGACGGACGGAACAGGAGGGACAGGAACGGAATCCGCTCGTGGTCGGCATGATGCATGGAGCGATAGAGGATGTCTCTGAGCGCCGGAAACAGGCAGCGGGGCTCGATGGCATACGCGCCCTCCGGGAAGGGATAGACCGTGTTCAGATAGATAAAGTCATATTCCTCGCTGCTCAGGGTATGCGCGTGGCTGGTGTCGTCCGGATTCCAGAGCCCCTCGGTATTGAACAGAAACGCCTCCAGATAGACGCGGGGATGTGCCGCCGCGCAGCGGAAATACAGCGACCAGAATTCGGACGGGCTGCGCTCATAGCGGGAGATGTCCAGGTTGCCCTTGGAGGGATCGGCGCTGTAGGGCCAATAGCGGGAGGTGGCGTCCGAAAACCAGGGGCTGATTTCGGCGAATTCCTCCTCGCTGACTTCCCCGGTTTTGGCCGTGCGCATGAGCTGCTGACAGGGGATGCTCATCAGCTCGGAGCTGGAAATCCGGATCGCGCCGACAGCGCTTTCCAGGCCGTTCGGGATGAGCAGGCAGAGCAGCAGCGCCAATGCCGCAGCAGGCAGCCCGCGCCGGCGGGCGAGCAGGACGACCGCCAGACAGGCCGGGACAACGGCGAAAACGCTGTTGTGCCGAAGCAGCGTGAGCCCCAGACAGCAGGCGGCGAAGCGCAGGATGCGCCAGGGGCTTGAGGCAAAGGCGCCGGGATTCTCCGCGACCTCCCAAAGCTGCAGAACCAGTATGACGAAAAGTCCGGCAAAAAGCGGATCCTTGGCGGTGGAAACGGCGAGCACGCCGTGGAAGGGGAGCAGGGCGAACATCGCCGCAAGCACGCCTGTCACCAGAGGAGGCACCCGGCGCTGCACGAAGACGCAGGCCCAAGCGTACATCGCCGCGAGCAGGAGCAGCTGGACGACGCTGTAGAGCGCAGCGCCCGCCGTCATCGAGCCGAAGAGGGATTCGCCGAGGCGGTAGAGCCCGTTGAGCAAAAGCGTATGAAAGACGGGATGCGCCGCCAGATAGACGCCCGAGCGGTACTGATCGATCTCATGAGCAAAGTCGTAGGAGATCACGCCGGGATAGAGGGCGAGCAGGATGGCGCCATAGCAGGCGGCAAACAGGAGAAAAAACCCGATGAAGGGCATGCGGCTGTGTGAGCAGCCGGACGGAACGCGCAGCGCAAAGACGAAGGAGAACAGCGCGCCCAGCGGAAGGGCCAGCATGACCGGCGCGACGAGGCGGCGGAGCAGGCTGCCCATGCTCGGCAGCAGCCTCCCGTAAACGTTCAGCTCACAGCCCAGCCCGAGGCAGAAGGAGAAAACCAGCGCGAAGGCCAGCCCATAGAGCAGCTCGCGGTGGGAATGCCGTTCAAGCGAAAGGCGGATGGGGAAGAAGGCGGCGAGCGCGAGGATGGCGCTCAGCGCGCCGCTGCGAAAGACCGCGCTGTCCGGATCGGCGGGGACAAAGTAGGGCGCGGCGGCGGCCAGCAGCAGGACGAGGAGGAGCGAGAGCGGGCCGGCATGCCGTTTGTGCAGGGATGAATCGGCTTTCATGCGGAAGTAGCCTCCTTGGGGGAGCGATTTTGCGGATGCGCCGGCTTTGCGAAGAACGCCAGCGCGAACATCACCGGCACGGCGCTCATGATCGGGTAGGCGTAGCGGATGAGGATGCAGGCGGAGAAGAGCAGCGACAGGAAGATGCCCCAGATCGGGAGCAGCGAGATCGCGCGGCGCTTCTGGCCCTGATGGAAGAGGCGGAGCGTCGAAAGCAGGAGCAGATAGACGTAGAAGGACGGGCGGAAGAGCAGCGACAGGAAGGGAATCTTTTCGTGGCGCGCGTGGTGGGCGACGGAGAAGAGCAGATCCCTGTACGCGGGGAAGCAGCTCGTCGCCTCGATCCCGCCCCAGGTCTGCGTCAGATTGTCCGGAATGATATTCTCGGATTTGAGGTAGACGTAGTCCCATTGCTCGCTGGAGAGCGAATGCGCATGGCTCGTGTCGTCGGGATTCCACAGGCCGGCGCAGTTCTCCAGAAACGCTTCGATGTATATGCGCGGATAGCGCACCGCGTACTGCCGGTAGAGCGCCCAGAAGGCCTCCGGCTCGCGGACATAGCGCTCATAGTTGAAATTCGCGCTCTTGCAGGGGTCGGCGTCGTGCGGGCGGTAGCGGTAGGTCGCATAGGAAAACCAGTCGTTGATTTCGAGGTATTCCTCCTCGCTGATGTCCGCGCGCTCGGCGGTCCGCGCGAGCTGCTGGCAGGGCACGCTCAAAAGCTCCGTCGCCGGGCCGGGCGAGGCCTGCACAAGCGTCTCGAGTCCCCGGGGAATGCCCAGGCAGGCGACCAGCGTCGCGGCGCACAGCAGCAGCGCCTGCTTTCTGCGCGCCCTGCCCGCCGCCAGCAGAGCCAGGCAGGCGGGCACATAGGCGAAGAGACCGTTGTGGCGCAGCAGCGCCATCAGCAGGCAGGTCAGCAGGAAGGCGCAGGCGCGTCGCTTGCTTGAAAGGAAGGCCTCCGCATCCTCGGCGAGCGCCCAGAGCTGGATGCACAGCAGCACGCACAGACCGGCAAAGAGCGAGTCCTTGACGGTCGAGATGGAGAGGATGCCGTGGAAGGGCAGCAGGGCGAAGCAGGCCGTGACCGCGAGCGTCACGGGCAGCGGCACGCGGCGCTGCAGGAAGCGGCAGACACAGGCGTACATCGCCGAGAGCGCGAGAATCTGGAAGACGCTGTATGCCGCCGCGCCGGCCGTGCTCGAGCCGAAGAGCGTGCGGCCCAGGCTGTACAGAAAGCCGGTCAGCAGCGAATGAAAGACGGGGTGCTGCGCCTCGTAGCTGCCCCGGATGTACTGCGAGATTTCGAATTCAAAGTCATAGTTGAGGATGCCGGGGAAAAACGCCAGCAGCGCCGCGCCGTAGCAGACGGCGAAGAGCAGGAGGAAGGCCGCAAAGGGGATGCTGCGCGGCGGCGCGGCTTCCATGGCAGGGGTTCTGGCGGGAGAAAGGTCATCCGTGCGGGCCTCGAAGGCGAAGGAACAGAGCGCGCCCAGCAGCGGCACGGCCATCACGGGGACGGCAAAGCGGCGGATCAGGCTGCCCATGCCCGGCAGAAGCTGCTCATAATGGGAGAGCTCGCTGCCGATGCCCAGGAAGAAGGCGAAGACCAGCGCAAAGCCGCAGCCGTAGAGCAGCGAGCGCATGCTGTGGCGCTCCAGCGCGGTGCGCACGGGGAAGGCAGCCGCCAGCAGCAGCAGCGCGCTGAGCATGCCGCTGCGGAAGACTGCGCTGTCCGGATCGGCGGGAATCAGATAGGGGGCGGCAAACGCAGCGAGCAGCGCCGCGGCAATCGCGGCGAGCACGCTGTGCTTTTGAAGGAGGGAACGAAGAAAGGTCATGTCAAGCTCCTGTCGATTGGGTCAGTGGGGAAATGCCCGGGGCGCAGAAGGCGGCACAGAGCAGCGGCGGGGCCAGCGCGAACAGCGGCATCATGTAGCGCGGCAGCGTGCAGGGCCCCAGCAGATAGGACAGCCAGATGCCCAGAACGCCCAGCGCAGCGGGCAGCAGGCAGGCCCTTCGGCGCGCGATGAGCGCCGCGCAGGCGAACGCGAGCAGCCAGAGGAAGACGGCCGGGCTGAAGAGCAGCGACATGAGCGGAACGCGCTGGTAGCGGTTGGAGCCGCAGATGCGCCGGATGAGCCTGCGGACGCAGGGAAGGTAGCAGGTCACGGAAAAGCCCTGCTGCGTGACGCCCGGGGAGCTGAGGAAGAGATACCCCTGGCCGTTCCAGGCCTGCTCGGGATAGATCTGCGCGTGGGAGAGGTCGTCTGGATACCAGGAGCCGACGTTGAGCATCAGGAAGGCCTCGATATACTGATGCAGGCTGTCCCCGGCGTGACGGGCCCAGAGGGAGAGAAACGCGCTGCTGCCCTCGGCTTCGAGCCGGTCGCTGTCAAGATACCCCTTTGCGGGATCCGCCAGATGGGGCAGAAGCAGGAGACCGTCTTTCGTCAGATACCAGCTCTCGATCTCCGCCCTATCCTCGTCGGTCAGGTTGGGAGAGCGGTTGTAGGCGCGAACGAGCTGCTGCGCGGGCAGGCTCAGCAGCTGGCGGGAGGACATCGGCTGGCAGTCCATCGCGGTGCTGAGCAGGGCATACACGCCGAGGCATGCGCCGACGATTGCGGCACTGAGCAGCGCCGCCTGCCGGCGATGGCCGCGCGCGGCGACGATGAGCGCCGGCAGGGAGAACGCGAGCGCGAACGCGCCGTTGTTGCGCAGCAGCGCGGTCAGCACGGAAAGGGCGATCATCGCCGTCCAGCAGCGCTTGCGCGCGAGGCATTCGCCGGGGGACTCCAGAAGCTCAAACAGCAGCAGCGAATAGGCGATCAGCGCGGCGGCGAACATCGTGTCCTTGGTCGTGCTGACGGCCAAAACGGAGAAGATCGGATGGAGCGCGAAGAAGGCCGTCATCGCGGCCAGCGCCCAGGCCGGCGCGCCATGGCGCTGGGCGAAGACGCAGCTGCCCGCCAGCGCGGCGCTCAGACAGAGCATTTGCAGCGCGGTCAGCAGGAAGAGCCCGAAGGTGAGGCTGACGAGGCGCTCGCCCAGCGTGATGATGCCATTCTGGATGACGCTGTGCAGCAGCGGATGCAGAGAGGAATACTGCCCCGCCAGGTGCTGGTTGTATTCGCCCGTGAAGTCATAGCCGATATTGGCAGGGAAGAAGCAGAGCCAGACCGGCAGCCAGCACAGGAGAATGACGAGCATGTAGGCCAAGAGCGGGATACGCGGCAGCGGGCGAGCCTGCTCCCGCGGCCGGAGCAGGAGAATGCGCGCGCAAACGCCGCCCGTCAGCGGCGCGGCCATGACGGGCACGGCGAGGCGGCGCATCAGGCTGCCCATTCCCGTGAGCAGACCGTCGTAGTGCGCCAGCTCGGCGCCCAGCCCCATGGCAAGCGAAAAGAGCAGACCCCAGCCAAGGCCGCAGGCGAGCGTTCGCCGGTCGGCGCGGGAGAAGGCCTCATAGGCGGGCCAGGCGGCCGCCGCGACCAGCAGCAGGCCGAGCGTTCCGTTTCGAAAGATGGCGCTGTTCGGCTCGGCGGGAATCAGGTAGGGCGCGGCCAGCGCGGCGAGCAACATGGCGCCGAGCGCAGCGGGCGCGGCGTGTTTGCGGATGACGGTCATAAGGGCTCCTTCAGATGTAGTCAATCAGGCAGCCCCGTCCGCGGGAGGCGGACGGGGCTGTTATGCGGAAAAAACGGGCAATTACTCGGCCTTTTCGGGCTCGGCAGCCTTTTTCCTGCGGGGAGCGCGCCCCGTCTTCTCCGTCGCTTCGGGCTCTGCCTTCTTGCGGGGGGCGCGTTTCGGTTTTTCGGCCGTTTCCCCGGCCGCAGCCGTCTCGGCGGCGGGCTCCGCCTTCTTGCGGGGGGCGCGCTTCGGCTTCCCGGTCACCTCTGCCTCGGCCTTCGGCTCCGCCTTCTTGCGGGGAGCGCGCTTGGCCGGGGCCTTCTTAGGGTTTTCGGAGGCCTCCTGGGGCGCGGGGGCTTCTGCAGCCGGGGCCTCAGCCGGTGTCTCCTGCGGGACAGGAGCGGCCGGAGCTTCCTCCTGCGCCGGGGCGGCCTCCTGCACGAGGCTGAAATCCATCACGGGCTTGGTCAGGCGTTCATAGAGCTCCAGATACTTGCCGGCGGAGGAATACCAGCTGTAATCGCCGGTCATGCCGCGGACGATGAGCTTGTACCAGACCTCGCGGTTGTGCTTGTAGTAGTGCACGGCGCGGCGGACGGTGTGGAGCATGTCGTGGGCGTTGTAGTTGAAGAAGGTGAAGCCGTTGCCCTCGTCGGTGAACTTGTTGTAGGAGAGCACGGTGTCGCGCAGGCCGCCGGTCTCGCGCACGATCGGCACGGAGCCGTAGCGCATGGCGATCATCTGCGAGAGGCCGCAGGGCTCGAACTGGCTGGGCATGAGGAACATGTCGCTGCCGGCGTAGATGCGGTGCGCCAGCTGATGGTTCATCGCGAAGCGCGCGGCCAGGCGGCCCGGATACTCGCTCTCGGCCCAGGAGAAGAGGTTGGTGTACTTCGCCTCGCCCATGCCCAGGACGACCAGCTGGATGCC
>SFFC01000103.1 GCA_004556985.1 Clostridiales bacterium
CGCGTGATAGAAGATCTCGTCCGCCGTGCCGCGCTCGCAGACGCTGCCGGCATACATGACGATGACCTCGTCGCACAGGCTCGCGATGACGCCCAGGTCATGCGTGATCATGATGATCGCCATGCCGAGCTTCCTTTGCAGATCCTGCATCAGCTCGAGGATCTGCGCCTGAATCGTCACGTCCAGCGCGGTGGTCGGCTCGTCCGCGATGAGGATATCCGGCTCGCAGGCCAGCGCCATCGCGATCATGACCCTCTGGCGCATGCCGCCGGAGAGCTCGAAGGGATACTGCTTCAGGCGCTTTTCCGGCTCGTTGATGCCCACCAGCTGGAGCATCTCCACGGCGCGGGCCTTCGCCTGCTCGCCGTTGCGGTCGGTATGCAGCGTAATCGCCTCGACGAGCTGGTTGCCGATGGTGTAGACCGGGTTGAGGCTCGTCATCGGATCCTGGAAGATGATCGAGATCTTGTTGCCGCGGATCCTGCGCATCGTCTCGTCGCTCGCGCCGACGAGCTCCTGGCCCTTGAACTTGATGCTGCCGCCGACGATCCTGCCGGGATGCGTCAGAATCTGAAGAATCGAATAGGCCGTCACCGACTTGCCCGAGCCGGACTCGCCGACGATGCCCAGAACCTTGCCGCTGTCCAGGTTGAAGGAGATGCCGTTGACCGCCTTGACCTCGCCCGAGGGGGTGAAGAAGGAGGTGCGCAAATCCCTGACTTCAAGCATTGCCATAATCTGTCTCCTCCTTGCCTTACGAGCGCAGCTTCGGGTCAAACGCGTCGCGCAGACCGTTGCCCAGCAGATTGAACGAAAGCACGATCAGGAAGATCGACAGCGCCGGGAAAAGCAGCATATAGGGATAGGAAACCAGGCCGCCGCGCGCGTCGGAGGCGAGGCTGCCCAGCGAGGGCATCGGCATCGAGACGCCCATGCCGACGAACGAGAGGAAGGACTCGGTGAAAATCGCGCTGGGGATCTGCATCGCCGCCGTGATGATGATGACGGAGACGCAGTTGGGAATCATGTGCTTGCGGATGATGTGCGCCGGGGAGGCGCCCATCGCGCGGGCGGCGAGCACGTATTCCTGCTCCTTGATGGAGAGGATCTGGCCGCGCACCTGGCGCGCCATGCCGACCCAGTAGAGCAGACCGAAGACGATGAAGATCGAGATCATGCCGGCGCCGAGCTTGACGACCAGCTCATTCTTCGAGTTGCTGATCATGTCCTTGATCGCCACAGAGAGCAGGATGACGATCAGCACATCCGGCAGGGAGTAGATGATGTCGACAATGCGCATCATGATCAGGTCGACCCGCCCGCCGAAATAGCCGGAGATCGAGCCGTAAATGATGCCGATGAAGACGACGATCAGCGCGGAGATAAAGCCGACCAGCAGCGAAATGCGCGTGCCGTAGATCACGCGGATGCAGTAGTCGCGGCCGAGGTTATCCGTGCCCATGATGTGGGGGAAGATCTTTTCGCCGGCGTTGATGCGCGCCATTTCCTTCTTCGAATACTCGAAGGGCTGCAGGTACTTGCCGGTGACGTCCTGCTGCGTGTAGTTGTAGGGATAGACCATCGGCACGAAGATCGCGATCAGCGTGATGACGATCAGGACGATGAGGCAGGCCATCGCCATCTTGTTCTTCGCCAGACGGCGCATCGCGTCCTTCATGAAGGAGACGGACTCGCGCCGCGTGACAATCTGCTCCTTCTCCTCGTCGCTCGCCCGGTCAAAGAGATTCGGGTCGAGCTGAAGGCTCAGCGGATTTTTCTTGAGCTTCTTTTCGTTTTCCATCTCAGTTCTCCTCAGGACAGGTCGATGCGCGGGTCAAGCAGCTTGTAGATGACATCCGCCAGGAAGTTCATGGTCACGATCATCACGGCGAGGAAGATCGTCACGCCCATGATCATCATGTAGTCGGTTCTCAGCATGCTGTTGACGAACAGACGGCCCAGGCCCGGCACGGAGAAGATGTTCTCCACGACCATGCTGCCCGTCAGGATGCTCGCCATCATCGGGCCGGCGTAGGTGACGACCGGGCCGAGCGCGTTCTTGAGCGCGTGCTTGAAGATAACCTTGTTGTTGCGCAGGCCCTTCGCCCGCGCCGTGCGGATGTAGTCCTGACCCAGCACGTCGAGCATGCTCGATCGCTCCAGGCGCGTGATGTACGCCATTGGATAGAGGGAGAGGGAGAGCGTCGGCAGGATCATGCCGCCCTCCTGGTTCGCCATCGTCGGCAGCACCTTGAGCTTGAGCGCGAAGATGATCAGCAGCAGCGTCGCGATGACGAAGGAGGGCATGGAGACCAGCCCCGTCGTCACGACCTGGATGATCTTGTCCAGCAGCCGGCCCCGGCACAGCGCGGCCAGCGCGCCCAATATGATGCCGCATACGATTGCCAGCGCCGCGGCGCCCAGACCCAGCTGCGCCGAATAGGAGAAGCCGCCCATGATCAGATCGCTCACCGTTGAGCCGATCCACTTGGTCGACAGGCCGAAATCGCCATGCAGAATGTTCTTGAGGTAGTTGAAAAACTGCACGGGCACGGGTTTGTCAAAGCCGTATTTCGCCTCCAGCGCCGCGATGGTCGCGTCGCTCTTGGCCTTTTCGGAGCTGAACGGGCTGGCCGGAATCGCGTGCATCACGAAAAACGTGATCGCGATGACCAGGAAGATGGTCAGCAGCGCCATCAGCAGACGCTTGACGACATACATCAGAAACTTGGAACTCATGCGCACCTCCGCGTCGGGGACATGAAATCTCAATGATCTCATGAAAATGATATGATCTATTGTAAAACAAATGCAAGAAAAAATCAAGGGATTTCAACTCTGAAACTCATCTTCTTCGGTAATTCCCGCTCTATACGGGTTTTTATGAGGAAAAAACACCGCAAAAAAATGCGGATTCTCAAAATCCGCATTTTTCACGTTCTTAACTTTCAATTTTCGCTTCCAGGTCAGTCGTGCGCCTCCAGCGCCCGCGCGCCCAGCAGCAGCGCGCCCGCGACGCCCGAATTGATGCCCAGCGCCGGCGGAACAATATAGCTGTCGATCCCCTCCGGCGTCAGCCGAGGCGAGGCGACGTAGCCGCCCAGCAGCTCCAGCGTCTTTTTGCGGATGCGCGGGAAGAGATGCGCCTGCTGCATGACGCCGCCGCCCAGCACGATGATCTCCGGCGAGACGGCGACGATCATGTTTGCGCACATCTGCGCCAGATAGGTCGCCTCCAGCTCCCAGGCGGGGTGATCCTCCGTCATCAGCTTGGCGGAGAGGCCCCAGCGCTTCTCGATCGCCGGGCCGCTGGCCAGGCCCTCCAGGCAATGGCTGTGGAAGGGGCAGATGCCGTCGGGCATCGTGTCCTCCTCCCGCGGGGCGAGGAACATATGGCCGATCTCCGGATGCACGAGCCCGTGCACGACCTTGCCGTCCAGCACAAGGCCTCCGCCGATGCCCGTTCCGACGGTCACATACAGCAGGCTCGAAAGGCCCTTGCCCGCGCCCATCGTGTATTCCGCCAGCGCGGCGGCGTTGACGTCCGTGTCGATGGCGGCGGGAACGCCCAAGCGCGCGCTCAGCTCGCGCAGCAGCGGATAGCCCTGCCACTCCGTCTTGGGCGTGTTGGTGATGCTGCCGTAGTCAGGCGAGTCCGGATTCAAATCCAGCGGGCCGAAGGAGCCGATGCCCAGCGCCGCCACGTCAAACTTGCCGATAAAATCGACGATCTGCGGGATGGTCACCTCGGGCGAAGCCGTCGGGAAGCTCGCCCGCTGCAGCACGCCGCCCTGCGGGTTGCCGATCGAGCAGACCATCTTGGTGCCGCCTGCCTCCAATGCGCCGATAAACATAGCCGTTTTCCCCCTTTACACCGCGCGGCGCCGCGCATAAAGCCGCCGCGCGCCGCGCATCCTGAAGCGCGCAGCGCGCGCCTCCTCTGTCCTTTTCCCGATGATACGCCCCCATGATACGACATGCGCGCCGCCGTGTCAAACCTTTTTTCGGCGGTGTGTTTTCCGCCCGGAGAGGAGGGAAACCCATGGCCCAGGGCCACGCAGAGGCGCTGCTGCACGGCGACGTGCGCGCGCACATCGTCCGCCTTTCGCTGCCCAGCCTGGCCGCGATGCTCGCCTCCGGGCTGGGCACGCTGCTCGACGCGCTGATGCTCAGCCGCCTTGGCAGCGAGGCGACGGCCGCCGCCGCAGTCGGCTTTCCGCTGCTGACGCTGTATCAGACCATCGGCTTCACGCTGGGCATGGGCGCGGGCGCGCTCATGAGCCAGGCAATCGGCCGTGGGGAGGAGGAGCTGCCCGGCCGCGCCGCCGCGCTCTCCCTGCTGCTCGCACTCCTGCTGAGCGTCACGCTGTCGGTGCTCTCCCTGCTGCTGCCCGGGCCGCTCCTGCAGCTGCTGGGCGCGGGAGAGCAGACCCCAGCGCAAGCCCTGCGCTACATCCGCTTTCTGCTGCTGAGCGCGCCGTTGCTCTGCCTGAGCCTCGTGCTCAGCAGCCTGCTGCGCGCGCAGGGGCGCGCGGGGGCCTATGGCGCCGCCTTTGCCGCCGGCGCAGCGCTGGGCGCGGCGCTCGAGGCGCTGCTGGCTTTGCGCATGCAGCTGGGCCTGACGGGCATCGGCATCGCGATGATCGCCCGCGAGGCCTTGACGCTCCTGCTGCTGGCGACGGGCGCCGTCCGCTGCCGCCTGCGCCTCCTGTATTCCTCGCCCGGCGTGCTTGTGCAGATGCTGCGCTACGGCCTGCCGACGCTTTTGCGCCAGGGACTGATGAGCGTCTCCGGCGTGCTGCTCAACCGGGCGGCCGTATCCTTTGGCGAGGCTGCGCTCGGCGGCATGGGGCTGGCCGTGCGCGCGCTGTCGCTCGTCTCCTCCGCCGTGATCGGCTTTGGGCAGGGCTTTCAGCCCGTCTGCGGCGTCTGCGCCGGGGCCGGGCGGATGGATCGCGTCCGCGAGGGCTTTTTCTTCTGCCTGCGCGCGGTGGTGCTTTCGCTGCTCCTGCTCGGGGCGCTGCTCTTCCCCTTCGCCGGGCCGCTGCTTGCGCGCTTTGGCGCGCCGCAGGAGGCCGTCGCCTTCGGCGCGCGCGTGCTCCGGGCGCAGAGCGTCGTGCTCTTCGCGCAGGGCGCCGTCGTGCTTTTCAACATGCTGACGCAGTCCCTCGGGCTGACCGTCCGCGCCGCGCTCGTGGCGACCAGCCGCCAGGGCTTCGTGCTCATCCCCCTGCTGCTCCTCCTGCCGCGCCTTGCCGGGGAGACGGGGCTCGTCCTGTGCCAGAGCGTCAGCGACGTGCTCTCCTTCCTGCTCGCGCTGGCGCTGACCCGGGGCATTCTCCCCCGCCCGCAAAGGACCGGCGATGCAGAAACCGGTTGACAGCCGCATCCGCCGTGCTTACAATGGAGCTGCCTTCCGGCGCAAACCGGCATGATGCCGGTTGCAAACCCTCCGAAATGTCATCAGTCCCGTTGCCTCGCGGCCGGGGCTGGAGCTTTGCAGAGGGATTAACGGAGCAAGACCGCCGGAGAAACGGAGGATCCTCCCATGAAAAACGCCTCGCGCGCGCAGCTTTTGGCCCTTCAGGCCCGCGCCGCGCGCCTTGCCGGCCGCCTGCCGCCGCTCCCCCACGCGCCGGATGGCGCGCTGACCCCCGAAAGCCTCGCCGCGCTCGAGACCGCCGCGCGGCGCATCCTGCGAACAAACGGCGCGGTCGGCGCGTCGCTCGTGCTCTGCCCGCCCGGCGGCGCTGCGCAGACGCTCTGCTTCGGCAGCGCGCGCCTGCGCCCTCGCCAGCCCGTGACGCCAAGAACCTGCTTTCGCGTCGCGTCGGTCTCCAAGCTCGTGATGACCTTCGGCGCGCTCTCGCTGTGCGCGGACGGCCTGCTCGACCTGGATGGCGACCTCTCGCCCCTGCTGGGCTACCGCGTCCGCTCCCCGCATGCGCCGGACATCCCCGTGACGCTGCGTATGCTGCTCACGCACACCAGCGGCCTGCGCGACGAGGGTACCTACAGCTCGCGCGGCATGCAGAGCGGCTGCACGCTGCGCGAGCTGCTCGAGGAGCCCGCCAACTGGCTCCCCCAACCCCCCGGCGCAGCCTTCCATTACAGCAACCTCGGCGCAGGCACGGCAGGCGTCGCGATGGAGCTTGCCGCCGGGATGCCGTTTGACGACCTCATGCAATCGCGCGTCTTTGCGCCGCTCGGCCTGCGCGCCAGCTACGATCCCCGGCGCATCGAGCCCGCCGGCGACCTCGCCGACGGCTACCGCGTGCGCCTGCTGCTGCCCCGCCGCGCCTACGACGCCGCCGCGCTCGCCGCCCGGCCGCCGGAGCCCTTCTGCCCCGAGCGGGACTACCTGATCGCCGCCGGGCGGCTCATCCTCGACAGCGCCGCCATGGCCGGGCTCATCCGGCTGCTCGCCTCGCAGGACGGTCTGGGCGTGCTTCCCCCCGAACAGCTTGCGCTGATGCGCACCTGTCAGGACGGCCTAGGCAACGTCGCGCAGGCAGGTCGCGGGCTGAACACGGCTTTCCTGCCGGACGTCTTTGCGGGCTTTTCGCCCGTCGGGCATCAGGGCGTCGCCTATGGCATGTGCGCGGAGCTCTTCGCGGATCCCGCGCGCGGCGCAGGCGTCGGCGTCATGATCAACGGCGTGCGCCTCGTGCGAAATCCGCCGCTGATGCGCGCCGGATTTGACCTGCTCGCGCTCGGCTTTGCGGCAATCGACTGACTCATGCGCCGTTTTCACAACTTTTTCACAATCTTCAACGATTTCTTCCAAAATCCATCATCTTTTCTTCAAAGCTCCTGCGTATACTATGAGCATCACCTGAGGGGAAGGGTGATTCAATCCATCACAATTCGCTGCAACAAAAGCACGATTTTTTGAAAGGAGCATGACTTCTATGCGTACTTCCCGTCGTTTCCGCCGCCTGGTCGCAATGACCGCAGCTTTGGCCCTGATCGTCACAGCGTCCCTGGCCGTCACGGCCCAGGCGACTGAATCCCAGTTCACCCTGATTGAAAACGGCGAGTCCGGCGATCCGCTCTCCGTCCGCGAAATCGCCAAGGACTGCCGCACCTCCGTGGTCGCCATCGAGACCGAGACCAAGGTGGTGGAAAACGGCTATGACAACTACTATCCGTTCGGCATGTTCGGCTATGGCTACGGCTATGGCTACGGCAACGGCAACCGTGGCGGCTCCCGCGAGTACACGCAGACCGGCGCGGGCTCCGGCATCATCCTCTCTGAGGACGGCTACATCCTGACCAACAACCACGTCATCTCCGGCGCGGACAAAATTACGGTCTACGTGATGCCCGAGGACGAGGATGGCGAGGAGACCACCTATGAGGCAACGCTGATCGGCTCCTCCGAGAGCCACGACATCGCCGTGCTCAAGATCGACGCGACCGGCCTGAACGCGGCCTCCTTCGGCGACA
>SFFC01000104.1 GCA_004556985.1 Clostridiales bacterium
GAAGGCGAAATTGCCCGGCTCTCGGCGCTGCTTGATGCTCTCTTCTGCGTGCAGGCGCACGCCTATACGATGGGCGACAGCGGCAGCCTGCCCGCCTGCACGGCGACGGAGCTGATGGCCTCCCTGCTCTACACGCTGGGCGTCAACCCCGCGCAGCCGCAGAGCCTTCGCCCGCTTCTGCAGGCAGACTGCAGCGCGCTGCTCAGGGAGCGGCGTGAGGCGCTGCTTCAGAGGAAAGAACAGGCCCGGGCGATGGCCACGCAGCTTTGCCTGACCGCCCCTCCCCTTGGCTGCATCGCCCTGAGAGATACGCTTCAGGGCATCCTGCGCGGTCTTGAGGGCTACGACGTGCAGTTCTTTGCCCACCGCATTCCCGGCGATATCGACTATCAGCTGCTTGAGCCCGTCCCGGAATCGCTGCAGGGCGTCGACTATGTGCTTGAATACCTCTCGCGGCTGAATACGGAGCTCCGTTTCCTCGGCCGCTTTCCGCTGCACCGCGTACTCGCGCTGCTTGACGGCATGAGCAGCCGCTGGCGCGAGCTGCTGTGCAACCTCTGTGTGCCCGTCGCCTCAAACGCGCTGGGCCTGCTCCTGCTGGATGCCGACCCGCGCCGGCTCCATCTCTCCGGTGGGCAGCGCAGCGCGCTTCTTGCGCTGCTTTCACCCATGACCGACGGAGAAATCGAGCACAGGCTTCTGGACTGCTCGTGCAGACTCTCGGTCTGTCTTGACCTTGCAGACAAGCAGTCGGTTTCTCTTTTGTCCGCACATGCGCGCGATTTCGCGCCGGGGCTGACCTGCGCCGTGCGCAAGGGCGATCTGTCGCATGTCTTCTTCTCCTTCGGCCTGCCGCGTGAATGCCGTCCCTCACATCATGCTTGAGGGATTGACCTGGCAGATGCAGGAGACGTTTTCCAGCGGAATCTGCGCGATCTCGCTCATCTTTCCCACGGCCTCCTGGCAAATAGGCCTGTCGACGATCTTGAGCGCGACCTCCCAACGGGTCTTCCCCTTGATCCGCCGGATCGGGCAGGCCATCACCCGCAGCGAAGCGACGTATTTTCTCAGGTACGCGCGCCGCTCAAAAAAGGCTTCCATCTGGCGCATCGCCGACTGTGCCTCCCGCTGCGCGTCCTCCTCCCTGTCCGACTCGTAGAGGAGCCGGGCGATCAGCGTATACGGCGGATAGAGCGCGCGCTTTCTGCGGCGCATCTCCTCCTCGTAAAAGGCCCGGTAGTCCTGGCGGCTCGCCGCCTCGACGGCGTAATGCTCCGGGTCATACGTCTGCAGGTAGACCTCGCCCGGGCTATCCGCCCGTCCGGCGCGCCCGGCTACTTGCGTCAGCAGCTGAAACGTCCGCTCGGCCGAGCGATAGTCCGGCAGCTTGAGCATGGCGTCCGCAGCGATGATGCCGACCATCGTCACATCGGGGAAGTCGAGCCCCTTGGCAATCATCTGCGTGCCCACGAGGATGCGCGCCTCGCCCCGCCTGAAAGCGGAGAGCAGCGTCTCGTGCGCGTCCTTCGTGCGCGTGGTGTCGTTGTCCATGCGCAGAACGGGCACGTCGGGAAAGTGCCGGCGAACCTCCTCCTCCACGCGCTGCGTTCCCACGCCGAAATACTTGATGTACGGGCTGGCGCACTCGGGGCAGACAGAGGGCACAGGCGCCTCCTGTCCGCAATAATGGCAGCGCAGCACATGTTCGCTGCTGTGGTAGGTCATCGACACGTCGCACTGCGGGCAGGTGACGACATAGCCGCAGCTTCGGCAGGAGACAAAGGTCGAGTATCCGCGCCGGTTGACAAAGAGAATCGCCTGCTTGCCCGCATCCAGGCAGCCCTTGAGGCCGCTGAGCAGCGCGCCGGAGAAGACAGAGCGATTGCCCGCCTTGAGCTCCTCGCGCATGTCGACGATATGCACCTGGGGCATCGGCCGGTTGTTGACCCGGCGCAGCATCTCCAGCAGCGTGAGATCTCCCCGTCCTGCCATCGCAAACGAGCGCATGCTCGGCGTCGCGCTTGCCAGCAGCAGCACGGCCCCCTCCCGCTCGCAGCGCAGCCTGGCCAGCTCGCGCGCATCGTATCGGGGCGTGTTGTCGGCGATATAGCTCTGCTCGTGCTCCTCGTCGACGATGATCAGGCCGATGTTTTCAAGCGGCGCGAAGATCGCCGAGCGCGCGCCAATCACTACGCGCACGTCCCCGCGCCGGATCCTGCGCCATTCGTCGTAGCGCTCGCCCGGCGACAGGCGAGAATGCAGCACGGCCGCATCCTCGCCAAAGCGCGAGCGGAACCACATGACCATCTGCGGCGTCAGCGCGATCTCGGGAACGAGCACGATCGCCGTCTTGCCCAGCTGCGCCGCCCGGCGCACGGCGCGGATGAAGACCTCCGTCTTGCCGCTGCCCGTGACGCCGTAGAGCAGAAACGCGCCCCGGCCCGCCTCGACGGCCGGCAGCAGGCGGGAAAGCACCTCCTGCTGCTGCGCGGTGAGCTTTGGATCGTTGGCCGCGAGCTTTTCCATCGCGCCGTAGGGGCTTCGCATCGCCTCGCGCTGCTCCAGGCGGACATAGCCCATCCTGCACAGCGCCGTGAGCATCGGCCGGCAGTCGCCTATCTCCCGGCGCAGCTGCTCCACGGGCATTTCCCCGCCCTCTGCTCCCATCAGCGCACGGAGCACCTGCGCGCGTTTGGGTGCGCGGCTCTGGCTGACGGCGACCTGCTCGCGCACAGCGGGATCAACCGTCAGCACGGCGTATTCGCGCTTCTTCGCGCTGATCCGCTCGCCGCGCATCTGCGCCGGGAACATGAGCCGCAGGGCTTGCGCCAGCGTGCAGAAGGAGGAGGCCTTGATCTGCTGCGCCAGCTCCAGCAGCCCCGGCAGCACGGCAGGATAATCCTCCAGCGTGTCCGTCACATCCCGCACGCGCGAGGCCGGCAGATCGCAAGTGTCGATCATCTTCACGACGATGCCCTCGAGGCGCTGCATCCGGCCGAAGGGCACATGCACGCGCATGCCCGGCTCAAGCGCCATGCCCTTTGGCACGCGATAGGTGAATACGCGGTCGACATCCTCGCTGGCGATATCGACGATGACCTGACAAAACGACACGGCTGCTTTCCTCCCGTCCATTGACTGCCCTCTATTATATCGTGACGGAAGCCGCGTTGCAAGCTTGCAAAACCGCCGCGGCTGTGATACGCTGAAAGCCCAAAGGAGGGTAGGCCCATGTCCGTCAGCCGTCTGTTTGAAATGCTCTACATCCTGCTTGAGCGCGACCGCGTGACCGCCGCTGAGCTCGCGCAGCGCCTGGAGGTCTCCGTGCGCACGGTGTACAGGGACGCGCAGGCGCTGTGCGAGGCGGGCATTCCGCTCTACGCCGAGCGCGGCCGCGAGGGCGGGCTCTGCCTCCTGCCCAGCTGCAAGCTGAGCAAGGCCTATCTGACCGAGGAGGAGCGCCGCAGCGTCCTTTCCTCCCTGCGCGCGCTCGGGCAAACCGGCGCGGACGACGGCCAGGCGCTTCGCCGCCTGAGCGCCTTTTGGGGCAGCGACACGCCCGACTGGGTGCAGATCGACCTTTCCGACTGGAGCAGCCGTCAGGGGCCGCTGCTCGCAACGCTCAAGGATGCCATTCTCAAACGTCAGCGGCTCTCCTTTTCCTATTATGGCGAATCTGGCCGACGGACGGAGCGTGAGGTCTGTCCCGTCCGCCTCTGCTTCAAGGAACGGGCCTGGTATCTGGCCGCCTTTTGCCTCCTTCGCGGCGCGATGCGCCTGTTCAAGCTCTCGCGCATCCGGCAGGCGCAGATCGTCCCGGGCGGATTTCCCGCAGAGGCATTTGAGGCCATCGAGCACAGCAAACCCCTCTCCGGCGAAGAAGCAGCCCCTGTCACCTTGTCCGTCATGCTGCATCTGGACGCCTGCATGGCCTACCGGGTCTACGACGATTTTTCGGATCAGGAGCTGACACGCCTTGAAGACGGCAGCTTTCTCGTGCAGGCCGTCTATCCCGCCGGAGCGTGGATCGTCTCGATGATCCTCTCCTACGGAGAGCACGCGGAGGTGCTCGAGCCGCCGGCACTTCGCCGGGAAATTGCGGAAATGCTCAAAAAAATGTGTGCCCGCTATCAAAGCTGACACACTGCTGTCAGGTTATCCGTGCGATCATAGGTGTATCCCAAATTCAAAGGAGGATGTTCCCATGACCAACGAAGACCTGATGAAATTCCCCGTCTGCCAGAGCTGCGGCATGCCGCTTCAGACGCCCGATCAGCTTGGCAAAAACGCGGACGGCACGGCAAACGGCGATTACTGCATCTACTGCTGCCCCGACGGCCCCGAGCACATGCAGGGCACGCTGGAGGAGATGATCGACTTCTGCGCGCCCATCGAGGTGCGCATCGGCGTCTGCCCCGATGAGCAGAGCGCGAAGGAGATGCTCCGCGCGGTTCTGCCCACGCTCAAGCGCTGGCGGAAGGACGGCGTCAGCGGCTGATCATCCCGATCCACAGGCGGACGCAGGCCTCGACCTCGTCCGCGCTGACGCGGGACAGATCCGTCGCATCGACCATCACGCATGCGCCGCGCACGGGCGGCCTGTCCATGCCCCGCGCATGGAACGTCCGCGTAAATTCCTCTAGCGGCATCGCGGGTGCGGGACGGGCCTCCTCTCCCGGCCTCTGCGGGTAATGGTCGTTGACGACGTGGCCCCGGTGCCGCTGGGGGCTTTCGTTGCGCGCAGCAAAGCGCCGGTGCAGCGCCGCCCAGTCCCCGGTCATCATGACCGTCAGCGCCGGACAACGCCTGCGGGAGAGCCAATCGCGCAGTTCACCATTGGTGGCCGTCTCAAAGTTGTTTTCAAGAATCACACTCTGGCCGTGGGCGATGCATTCGTCCGCGGCCTTGATCATGATGCGGAAGGCCGCCTCGCCCAGGCGCACCTTCTGCGCGCGGGAGTCAAAGCCGACCGTGTCGTAGAGCGTCTCCTTGATCACGTCCTTGGACAGCAGCGGCAAGTTCAGCCGCCGGGAAAGCTCCGCGGCCATCGTGCTCTTGCCCGAGGCCGGCACACCGGCCACCAGAATGCAGTACAATTCCGCTCCCCCTTCCGCGTTCACGGTTCGCGCCCGGTCATCGCCCTGCGCGCAGCCTCTCCATCGCATGCGTCCGCGCCGCCTTGACCGCTGTAGGCAGCGGCAGCGTGGCCAGCTCCTGCGCCGTCACCCATCGACCGCCCGGCACGTCCGCACAGGTCTGCGCCTCGAAAGCGAAGATGTCCATCTCCCAGACGATGTGAGTGAACACATGCCGCGCGTGGCCGAGCGGGCCGTCGTAGGCCGCCTCCACGCCCAGCCGCTCAAGCACGGCGCAGAGCGCAGATGGATCGCGCTCCTCCGGCACATCGGGGAAGACGTAGAGCCCGCCGAGCAGCTTTTCCTCCCGCCGGACAATCAGCACCCGGCCTCCGGCGAACACGAGCAGCACAGCACGATTCTCGACGCGCTGTGCCTTCTTTTTGGGCTTGCGCGGCAGCTCCTGCGCGATACCGCTCAAAAAGCCCCGGCAGCTCTCCCGCACCGGGCAGAGCAGGCATTTCGGGCTGCGCGGCGTGCACATCGTCGCGCCCATCTCCATCATCGCGTTGGCAAACGCGCCCGGCCTATCCGCCGGGACGAGCGCCTGCGCGCGCGCCGCGATTTTCCGCCGCACAGCCGGCGTGCCGACCTCCTCCGTCACCGCGTCATAGCGGCAGAGTACGCGCTCCACGTTGCCGTCGACGGCCGCCGCGGGAATGCCGAAGGCGATCGAAGCGATCGCGCCCGCCGTGTAATCCCCGATGCCGGGCAGCGCGCGCAGCGCCGTAAGATCGGCCGGCAGCTCGCCGCCGTAGCGCTCCACAATGACCTGCGCCGCCTTTTGAAGGCTGCGCGCCCGGCTGTAATAGCCCAGCCCCTCCCAGCTCTTGAGCAGTTCCTCCTGCGGCGCGGAAGCCAGCGCCCGGACATCGGGATAGCGGGCCAGAAACCGCTCATAATAGGAAACGACGGTTTCCGCGCGCGTCTGCTGCAGCATGATCTCCGAAATCCAGATCCTGTATGGATCCTTCGTCCTGCGCCAGGGCAGGTCCCTGTGCCCGCCGTCGTACCAGGCAAGAATTGACCGCGTAAAGTTTTCCTCGCTCATAAAGCCCTCCATGACGCCCCATTTTACCATGAAAAGCCCCCAGATTCCAGTTTTTCTTCAAAAATGCGAGAATTTACTCAAAAATTCAAGCTTCATGCTGTCTGAAAGGAATATTTTTGAAATTTCTCGGAAATCATTGAGACATCAGAAATTTCCGTTCGTTTTTCCCCTTGCTTGTTTTGCGCAACTCGCGTATATTATATCTTGCTTTAGCACTCACCTCGAAAGAGTGCTAACAAACCCGTTGATCAGACGAAGGAGGTCTATTCAAATGAGCTTGAAACCCCTTTTTGACCGCGTCGTCATCAAGGACGCGGAAATGGAAGAAACCACCAAGAGCGGCCTGATTCTCACGTCCAGCGCGAAGGAAAAGCCGCAGTACGCGTATGTGATCGCGGTCGGCCCCGGCGGCATCGTCGACGGCAAGGAGATCACCATGCAGGTGACCGCCGGCCAGAAGGTCGTCTATTCCAAGTACGCCGGCAGCGAGATCAAAATCGACGGCGAGGAATACAAGATCGTCCGTCAGAGCGACATTCTCGCGATCGTCGAGTAAGCCGTCATCACCGACAAGCGCGCAGCGCGCGCTGCAATGAACTGGAGGAATTGTTATGGCTAAGCAGATTATCTTCGGCGAGGAAGCTCGCCGTTCGCTGGAGCGCGGCATCAACGCCCTGGCGGATACCGTCAAGATCACCCTGGGCCCGAAGGGCCGCAACGTCGTCCTGGACAAGAAGTTCGGCGCGCCGCTCATCACCAACGACGGTGTGACGATCGCCAAGGAGATCGAGCTGGAGAACGCCTTTGAGAACATGGGCGCCCAGCTGGTCAAGGAAGTCGCCACCAAGACCAACGACGTCGCGGGCGACGGCACCACCACCGCCACCCTGCTGGCGCAGGCGATCATCCGCGAGGGCCTCAAGAACCTCGCCGCGGGCGCGAATCCGATGGTGCTGCGCAGCGGCATTGAGGCGGCGACCGTCGCCGCTGTTGAGGGCCTGAAGTCCCTGTCCGTGCCGGTCAACGACAACCAGGCCATCGAGAACGTCGCGGCCAACTCCGCTGCCGACGCGACCATCGGCAAGCTCGTCGCGGAGGCGATGGACAAGGTCGGCAAGGACGGCGTCATCACCGTCGAGGAGAGCAAGACCATGCAGACCAGCCTCTCTCTGGTCGAGGGCATGCAGTTTGAC
>SFFC01000105.1 GCA_004556985.1 Clostridiales bacterium
ATTGTCGACAAAAGGTTTTTCTCTCCCCGAAGGGGAGAGAAAACATTCCATGATTCATTAAAGAAAAGCATCATGGGAAAAATTGTCCGCTTATGTCCACAAGCCGGCGGCCATCCTTTCGGGGTTGGCCGTCTTTTTTGGAAAAGAGGAGGGGCAGGTGACTGCCCCTCCTGCTTGTATGGAAAGCTCTGTGTCGCTTATTCGATTGCTGCGGCCATGGAGCCATAGTCCCGGCGCACACCGTTTTCGTCATGCGTATGGAAGAGGACGGTCAGGTAGATGGGCCCGCGCCTGCATGTGCGAAAGGAAGCGCTCGTAATGCCGGCGCAGAGGCGATTCCCCCGGCGAAACCTGCCAGCCGCAGTAATCCAGCACGAACGCCTTGCGCGCGGGCAGCGTCTCCACGATACTGCCCACGGGCAGGCCATGCGCCTGCGCGAAACCGGCATCGGCGCTGAGCCCCCAGCAGTAGGCGGGCGGGCCGTCGCCCTCCGGCGGCGTGATGCGCAGGCAGGACTTGACCATCGGCATATATGGCGTCCAATCGCTGAGCACGTCGTAGATGCGCGGGTCATCGAGAAAGGTATACAGATCGGTGTGCGGCAGAAACAGAAGAGCGGGCAGCTCCACGACGTGCCAGTCCTCCCCGCGCCCCTCCATGCGCGCCATCCACTCGGTGAGTCGCTCATGCTCCTGCACGACGGCCTGGTCAAAGGCGATCTGCCGGCGCAGCGCGTCGGCGCGCTCGTCGAGCTTGCGCAGGAAGTCATCCGGGCCGCTTTCGCGCAGCATGCCGCTCATGTCGCGCAGCGGCACGCCGTAGCCGCGCAGGGCGAGGCAGTCCATCAGCCGGCTCGACTCGCGGAAGGGATAGTGGCGATAGCCGTTCTCCGCGATGCGGGGCGTGACGAGGCCAAACTGCTCGTAATGCTTGAGAAAGTCGGGGGTTAGACCCATGTATCGGGCGTATTCGCCGATGCGATAGGACTTCTTTTCTGCGTCTGTGTTCATCTGTTGCTCCTCCGTGGCTGCCGGGGTGGGCAGATCTGCGCCAGCTGCCCGGGAAATACTTTGAACAGTATAACATAAAACGGTGATTTTGTTAAGAAATTTGCAAAATTTTTCGAAAGAAGCTTGACCTGGGGGCAGCCCTCAACCCTACAATAAAACAAGAATTGCCATGCCGTCGAAGGCATGGACGGCCAGGGTCAGCGGGTTCCCCGGCTTCGTGTCCGGGGCGGATACCTGACAGAAGAATGACCATCACCCATTTACACAAGGAGGCATTTCCCATGAAGGATCTTTCCCGCAGAAAGTTTTTGAAGGGCGCGCTCGTGAGCACGGCGTCCGTCGCGGCGGCCGGCCTGACCGGCATGCCCGTGCTGGCGAAGGGCGAGGGCATCTACACGCCCGGCACCTATAGCGCGCAGGCGCAGGGCATGGGCACGGTCACGGTGACGATGACCTTCAGCGAGAGCGCGATCACCGACGTCGTGCTCGACATGCCGAACGAGACGCCCAGCATCGGCCAGGCGGCGGCCGAGGAACTCAAGTCGCGGCTGATGAACGGCCAGGCGGCAGAGATCGACGCGGTCTCCGGCGCGACGATCACCTCCAACGCGGTCGCCAAGGCGGCGGACAAGTGCATCAAGCAGGCCAAGGGCGAGATCCCGGTCGAGGTGCTCGAGCAGAAGGAAGAGGCTGCGGACGGCGATTGGCTGGGCCAGGAGCCGGAGATTGACGAGAGCAAAATCGTCGCCGAATACGAGACCGAGGTGCTCGTCATCGGCTGCGGCACGGGCGGCATGTTCGTCGTCGCCTCGGCGGCGGAGGAGGGCGCGCAGGTCATCGGCATCGACCGCTTCCCGACCGGCGTGGGCATCCGCGACGACCTCGGCGCGATCGACTCCCGCTATCAGAAGGAATGGGGCACGAAGATCGACAAGTTCGACTATATCACGATGGCGACGCAGTACGCGGCTGGCCACATCAACCAGGAACTCGTGAAGCTGTTCTGCGACAAGTCCGGCTCGGTCATCGACTGGTACGGCGACCGCCTTGCGGAGCGCGGCGTGGAGCTGTGGCACGAGAGCGGCGACAGCGTCGACGAGGCCCGCTATCATCACTTCCCGACCGGCCACTCCCCGCGCTGGGCGGGCAGCGACGACGGCACGGGCAACAAGCTCGACGGCAACAAGGTGCTCTATGACTACGCGACGAACCTGGGCGCGCAGTTCCACTACAACACGAAGATGATCAAGCTGACGCGCGACGGCGGCCGCGTCACGGGCTGCATCGCGGAGAACGGCGACGGCCAGTACGTCCGCTACACGGCCAGCAAGGGCACCGTCGTGGCGACGGGCGGCTACTCGCTCAACTACGAGATGATGGAGGCCCTGCAGCCGTGGAACCTGCGCATCATCGGCCGCAACGGCTCCGAGCCGGGCGCCTTCGGCGACGGCATCAAGGCGTGCCTCTGGGCGGGCGCGAAGATGGACGAGACGCACTCGATGATGATGTTTGACCGCTGCGCACTGCGCCCGGATCAGGAGACCGGCGTGGAGACCGCCAAGAGCGGCGACAACGGCTTCTTCTGGATGGGCAGCCAGCCCTGGCTCAAGGTCAACGCCGACGGCAAGCGCTTCTTCAACGAGTCCGGCACCTACGAGGGCATCCTCCACGCGGACGAGTACCAGAAGGGCCACGTCCACTACACGATCTTCGACAGCAACTGGACGACCTACGCGACCCAGTTCAAGATGCACGGCTGTTCGCGCCTGTATCCGTTTGAAAACGGTGCGGACCCGAACATCCCCTACCAGGCCATCGAGGGCGGCATGCTGCCGGGCCTGATTGAGAACGGCTTCGTCATGCAGGCGGACACGATCGAGGAGCTCGCCGAAAAGCTCGGGCTGCCCGCGGAGCAGCTCGCCGCGACGGTCGCGCGCTACAATGAGCTGGCCTACGCCGGCAACGACGAGGACTTCGGCAAGGAGGCCTTCCGCCTGACGCCCGTGGACAAGGGGCCGTTCTACGGCGCGAAGAACACCGGCTACGTCCTGTGCACGATGGACGGCATCCAGATCGACACGCACATGAACGCGATCGACACGCAGGGCGAGCCGATCCCGGGCCTGTACGTCGTGGGCAACGACAGCGGCTGCTACTTCGCCAACACCTATCCCAACCTCTCCACGGGCATGGCCTGCGGGCGCACGGTGACGTTCGGCTACCTGCTGGGCAAGGAGCTCGCCAAGGCATAAGCCGCCCGACGGTTCCGCATTCCTGAGCGAAAGACGGCGCCTTTGCTTCGTAAAATACTTTTTACGGGGCAAAGGCGCTTTTTTGCATGCAGAACGATGGATTTTTATGTCGAAATCAAGTATAATGAAAAAGTATACAGGGAGAAAGGATGCGGAATCCCATGGACGAGAACACGGTTTTTATGAACAGAGAGCTTTCCTGGCTCAAATTCAACGAGCGCGTGCTCGAGGAGGCGGAAAGCGAGAAGACGCCCTTCTGCGAGCGGCTTTCGTTTGCCTCGATCTACCAGAGCAACCTCGACGAATTCTTCATGGTGCGCGTCGGCTCGCTGATCGACCAGCAGAACGTCGATCCCGACATGCGCGAAAACAAGACCGGCATGACGCCCGCCGAACAGCTCAATGCGGTGCTGCCCGCCGTGCGCAAGCTCAACGCGCGCAAGGACAAGGTCTATGCCAGCCTGATGGAGCAGCTGGAGATGAAGGGCGTGCGCCTCGTCGATTTCAGAAAGATCGGCCGGCAGGAGAGCGAGCAGCTCGAGCGTTACTTTGACTCCCAGATCGCGCCGCTGATCTCCCCAAGCATCGTCGGGCGGCGGCAGCCCTTCCCCTTCCTGAGCAGCAGGGAGATCTATGCGGTCGTCGTGCTCAGCCGCAAGAATGGCAAAAACAAGCTGGGCATTATCCCCTGCAACACGAATGTCTTCCCGCGGCTGATCGAGGTCTCTGCCAAGGACAGGACGTACATGCTCGCGGAGGAGCTCATCCTGCATTTCATCCCCAAGGTCTTCCAGGGGTATTACGTCAAGTCGAAGTCGCTGCTGCGCGTGACGCGCAACGCCGATATCGACGCGGACGCGCTTTACGACGACGATCTCGATTATCGCGAGTTCATGGTCGCGCTCATCAAGAAGCGCAAGCGGCTCGCGCCCGTGCGCCTGGAGCTTTCCCGCGAGCTGGACGGCGAGATCGTCGACACGCTCTGCGAATACATGGACGTCAAACGCGAATACGTCTTCCGCAACAACACGCCGCTGGACCTGTCGTTCCTCTTCCAGATTCAGGACATCCTGCGCCAGAAGACGGAGCTGTTCTACGGGCGGCGTATCCCGCAGAAGTCGCCGATGTTTGACAGCGGCCGGCCCATCCTCGCGCAGATCCGCGAGGGCGACAAGCTGCTGACCTATCCCTACGAGAGCATGAAGCCCTTTTTGGAGATGCTCCAGCAGGCGGCCAACGACGACGCCGTCGTCTCCATCAAGATGACGCTCTACCGCGTCGCCAAGCAGAGCAAGGTTGTCGAGGCGCTCATCGAGGCGGCGGAGAACGGCAAGGAGGTGCTCGTGCTTGTCGAGCTCAAGGCGCGCTTTGACGAGGAGAACAACATCGAGTGGTCCCGGCGGCTGGAGGCGGCCGGCTGCAGCGTCATCTACGGCCTGGACGGCTACAAGGTGCATTCCAAGCTCTGCCTGATCACCCGGCGCGAGGACGATCAGACGGTCTACTACACGCAGATTGGCACGGGCAACTACAACGAAAAGACTGCGCGCATGTATACGGATCTTTCGCTGATGACGGCCAACCCCGAGATCGGCCACGAGGCGGCGGAGGTCTTCAACGCGCTGGCCAAGGACGAGACCGTCGAGGAGACGGAACATCTGCTCGTCGCGCCGCACTGCCTGCAAAACAAGGTGCTCGACCTGATGGACGGGGAGATCGCGTGCGCAAGGGCGGGCGAGCCGGCGTATATTGGCGTCAAGATCAACTCGCTGACGGACAAGGCGATCATCGACAAGCTGATTGAGGCCTCCTGCGCGGGCGTTAGAATCGACTTGATCGTGCGCGGCATCTGCTGCCTGATCGCCGGCGTGCCGGGCAAGACGGAGAACATCCGCGTCATCAGCATCGTCGGCCGGTTCCTGGAGCATTCGCGCATCTACATCTTCGGGCCGCGGGAGCGCGCGAGGATCTACATCGCCTCGGCGGATTACATGACGCGCAACACGCTGCGCCGTGTCGAGGTTGCCGCGCCGATTCTCGACGAGCGCATCCGCATGCGCCTGCTCGACCAGTTTGAGACGATGCTGCACGACAACGTGCAGGCGAGGGAAATGCAGCCGGACGGCAGCTATCTGCGCCGCGAGCCCGGCGAGGAAGTGCCGCTGAGCGCGCAGGAAGCCTTCTATCAGGAGGCCTACGACGCCGTGGCGAAGTGAGGCAGGACAAAAAAAGCGGACAGCCGGCATGACTGTCCGTTTTCTTTTGCTGTTCTGATTCGGTTGTCCTGTCAAATGGCTTTACGCGCGCGAAGCGAAGAAGGGGTCAAAGGATCAAATCCTTGCGAGGTTTGGGGCGGCACCCCAATCGTCCCCTGGTATTCGAAAAAACCGCAGTCTCGGAGCAGGAATGGACATGAAGAGGCATCAGTTCACATCCGCGGCATAGACGATGTCCTCACGCAGGCGGTAGATCGTCGCGCCGTATTTCTTGCGGCAGAAGGCATCGACAAACCAGTCGATCTCCTTGACGGCGTCATACTGCACATAGGCGTAGCGCTCGCCGTTGATCGTCTGGCCCTTCATATTGGAATCCGTCCAGCGGACGGTGTCGGTTTCGGGATCGTAGTCGGCGATGAAGACCATGCTGTGCGCGCCGACGCCGTAATAGTAGTTCGCGGCCATCTGGAAATAGTCGCCGCGCTGCGCCTGCATGAGGAAGGCGCGGGCATTCTCGCGGTTTTGAGCGGCGCTCAGATTGTCGTCGTAGCGGAACGACGCGGCCGCATAGAAGGGGTTGCCCTCCTGGGCGGAGACGTCCTGCCACGCAATGCCGTAGACGTAGGGGGCGCAGTCGGCTTTGGGCAGGTTGTTGGGGATGACCAGCGGCACGTCGGGATACGCGGCGATGCGGAAGTCCGCGCAGCTCTCGCGGAAGAGATGGACGGTGAAGTTCTTGCAGATGTAGATGTCGCCGCTGTACTGCGCGCGCTGCGGCTTTCCGCCGGCAGAGCGGTACAGGCTTTCGGCGAGCGAGAGGATCCGGTCGATCAGCTCCTCGCGCGCGGCGCTGCTGACGGAGGGAACCCCGGTATCGGGAAGCTCCTCAAGCAGAAGGGCGTCGTCGGCGAGGAGAGCCTCCTCGGGCAGGAGAACGTCGTCGGCGAGGAGCACCTCCTCGGGCGAGAGCGATTCGCCAAGCGCACACAGGGGGAAAAGAGCAGACAAAAAGAGAGCACAGAGGGCCGGAAGACGGCGGCGGGAAGAGAAGAAAAGCATTGCAGCACCTCGAAGCAGCCAAGCGTTTGACCCTATTGTAGCATGCCGGGAACCGGAGTTCAATGCCGACAAAGAAAAAATAGAATAACATATAAAATGTTGATAAAAATTTGTGTAAAAATTAGATTGTTTGTTGAACTGGCTTGAAAAAACCGGAATGACACATAACAAATAAAACGGTGGAAAACCTAGGCGAGAGAAGGGTTTTGTACACAAATAATTGTGTGCAGACAGGTGATATATTATTGACAAACGCGAAGTTTGTCGAATCGGGTCGACGGTTGACGAATCTGAAAGTATGTGTTAATATAATAAAAAATTTCTTCTTCATTTTGAATAGAGTTAAAGGGAGTAGAGTTATGCCGCCGAAACAGAGAATTACAAGGGAAATGATCCTGGAGCGGTCGTTTGCCATGTTTTGCAAGGAAGGGATGGAGTCGGTCAATGCGCGTTCCGTGGCCAAGGCGCTGAACTGCTCTACCCAGCCGATTTTCAGCTATTTTTTCGGTATGGAGGATCTCAAGAACGCGCTGGATCAGAAGGCCAGGGATACGTTTGAGATCACGATGGCCGATGCGGCGAAGACGAAGAGCCTCGTGGACTGCTGCTGCGCCTATATCCATTTCGCGACGGAGCAGCCGTGCGTGTTCTCCCACCTCTTCATGTGCGTCGGAGACAGGAACGGCATGGTGCGCATCGGCGATGCTGTGCGCAGCGAGGTGATCGCCGCCGAATGCGAGCGCGAGAAACTTGACGAGGCGCAGGTGAGCGACCTGTATACCAAGCTGTGGACGTATGCGCACGGTCTGGCATCCATGTCCGCGATCCATCGGGTGACGCTGGACGAGGAGAGCGTCAATCAGCGGATGTCGCAGATGCACAGGGCCATCGTGGAGCAGATCAAGCGCGGATAAA
>SFFC01000106.1 GCA_004556985.1 Clostridiales bacterium
GAACAGCGTGATCTTGATGAGCGCGTGGAAGAGCATGTGCGACAGACCCGCCGCCAGCCCGGCCGCCGTCATCAGGCTCGCCGCCAGCACGATGTAGGAAAGGTTCGACACGGTCGAATACGCCAGCCTGCGCTTGAAGTGATGCTCGCGCACGGCCATCGTCGAGCCGAAGACGATCGTGATCGACGCCAGCGCAATGGCAACCGCCTGCGCCGCCGTGCCGCGCAGGAGCTGCGCGCCGACGGAAAAATATGTCATGCGGATGATCGCGAACGCGCCCGCCTTGACGACCGCCACCGCGTGCAGCAGCGCCGTCACGGGCGTCGGCGCGACGGAGGCCGACGGCAGCCAGGCATGCATCGGGAACACGGCTGCCTTGACGCCGAAGCCCACGAACATGCACAGATACCCCAGCTGCGTCGCGAAGGGATGCGCCGCGCCGAAAGCCTCGCCCAGCACACCGCCCATCACAAACGCGCCGCCGTTACCAAAGACCGTCACCAGCATGACGCCAATGAACGCGAGCGCCGCGCCGAAGAAGGAATACATCATATACTGATGGCCCGCGCGGATAGCCTCAGGCCGCGTGCCGTGCATGACCAGCGGCAGCGTGCTCAGCGTCAGAAACTCATAGAACACATACAGCGTCATGAGGTTCGCCGCCATGCTGATACCCAGCGTCACGCCGTAGGTGATCGTGTACAGCGCGAAGAAGTGATCCTCGCCGCCCTCATGCTCCATGTATTCGAAGGCATAGAGCGTCGCCAGCGGCCAGAGGAAGGACACCAGCGCCGTAAAGACGCTGCCCACGCCATCAAGCATGAACGCGATGGGCACCGTTTTTGTCAGGTAAAACAGCGTATGCGCCTGGCCATCGCCCGAAAGCAGGCACAGGAGCACGAGCAGGGACGTGAGCAGCGTCACGCCCTCGACCGCGATCTCCCGGGCCCGGCGGGTTTTGAAGCGCACCGCCAGCATCGCCGCGCCTGCGGCGATCGGAAGAAAAACTGCAACACTCAACATGGCTTTTCTCCTTGCCGCACATCAGAGCACAGCCGAAGCGACGCTCGCAAAAGCGCTGATCAGCGGCTGCGCCAGCACGCCCGTGAGCACGACGCCCGCCGCCAGCAGCAGCATCGGCACGAGCATCAGCCAGCCGGGCTCCTTCTTCTCCAGGGAGGCATAGTCAAAGTCGCTGCCCGGGAAGAAGCCATAGATCGTGACGGGCAGCAGATAGGCCGCCGTCAGCAGCGCGGAAACGATCAGCACGACCGGGCCGAGCACGGAGAGCGCGCCCATGCCGCTTGCCAGAGAGCCCGTCGCCAGCTGCCACTTGCTCACAAAGCCTCCCGTCGGCGGGATGCCGATCAGGCCCAGGGAGGCGATCGTCCAGCACCAGATCGTCACAGGCATCTGCTTGCCAATGCCGCGCAGGTCGCTGACCATCGTCTTGCCGGTCTGATGAATGATCGCGCCGGCGCACAGGAAGAGCGCGTCCTTGATCGTCGAGTGGGCGAGCACATGCAGCAGCGCGCCCTCAAACGCCTCAGGCACCATGCAGGAGAGGCCGAAGAGCACATAGCTGACCTGGGAAACCGTCGAATAGGCGAGGCGCTTCTTGAGCAGCGGCTCGCGGTAGGCGAGCATCGAGCCCATGAACACCGTAATCAGCGCGAGGGTCATGAACGCCGTCTGCACCCAGGTGCCCGCGAGCGCCTTCGCGCCGACCAGGAAATACACGACGCGCACAATCGCCAGCACGCCGGCCTTCGTGATCACGCCGGAGAGCACGGCCGAGGCCGGCGCCGGCGCGACCGGATGGGCCGTGGGCAGCCAGCCGTGCATTGGGAACATGCCGGCCTTCGTGCCAAAGCCCAGGATGACCAGGAACGTCACCACGAGCAGGCCCGGGGTCACGGCGCCGGAGAGCGGCGCGACACCGCCGGGCGCAAACGTCACCGTGCCCAGGTAGTGGTTGAAGAAGAAGATGCCCATCAGACCGAGCATCGCGCCGAAGATCGAATAGACCAGATACTTGACGCCCGCGGCGACGGCCTGCGGCGTGCGCTCATGCACGACCATCGGCACGGAGAGCAGCGTCATCAGCTCGTAGAAGACGTAGAGCGTCACCATCGAGCCGGCATAGCACTGGCCCACCAGCGCGGAGAGCACGGTCATGTAGAACGCCTGGAAGCTCGCCTCATGCGCGTCATGCTCCAGATATTCCAGCGCAAACACCGCTGCCAGCAGCCACATCGCGCACATCAGCACCGCAAAGACGCAGCCGACCGCGTCCACCTTGAGGAAGATGGAGAGCGTCGGGGTCATCTGAAGGAGCGTAACCTCCAGACCGCGCGCGCCGCACAGCGCCAGCACGGGCACAAACTCGAGCGCCAGCGCGCCGCAGCAGAGCTTCGCGCGCAGCGAACGGCTGCTGCGGGCGGCGGGCAGCAGGAAGATCAGCACACCTGCGAGCGCCGGCCAGAAAATTGCAAGAATCAGCATAGCATTCTCCTCCATCCCTTAAGCAAATCGGGCAAGTCCCGCGGCGAGCGCCGCGAGGATATCCTTGGCAAAGAAGCCGAGAACCAGGTTGAGCGCGATGAAGCCGGCGATGCCCGCCGCCGTCAGCGCCTGCGGTCTCGTGCGCACGACAGCCTTGCCGTCATGCCTCGGGGTGAACAGGTCAACTGCCGTCCCGAGGAAATACTGCGCGTTGAGCAGCGTGGAGATCGCCAACACGATCAGCGCCGCGGTCATGTGCTTGCCGCCCGCGTCAATCGCCGCCTGCGAGAGCATCAGCTTGGTCATAAAGACGCCCAGCATCGGAATACCGACCAGATTCGCTCCGCCCAGCGCAAAAGCCGAGGCCGCCAGCGGGCTCCGATAAAAGCCCCCGCGCAGGTCGGCGCGCAGATGCGTGCCGCCGCTCGCCTCGTCAAGCTCCGCAGAGGAAATGAAGAGCATCGATTTGGTCGCCGCATGCGCCGCCACATGCCACAGCGCGCACAGCACGCCCGCCCCGGAGGCCATGCCCAGCGCCAGATAGATATAGCCGATCTGCGCCACGGACGAGTAGGCGATCATCATGCGCACGGTTCTGGCGCGCATCGCATTGATCGAGCCCATCACCATGCCGATCGCGCCGAAGACGAAGAGCACGTCGCAAACGCCCAGCGAGACGACGACGTCAAAGCCGATCACGCGGCAGTAGACCTTGATGAGCAGGAAGATATAGCCTTTGGAGACGATGCTCGAGAGGATGGCAGAGGCCGTCGGCGTCGAGTTGGAATACGCGCCGGGCAGCCAGGTGTCAAACGGGAAGAGCGCGCTCTTCATCGACAAGCCGACCGTCATCAGCGCGACCGCCATCGTCAGCGGCTCGCGGTATTCGCCCGAGGCCGCCAGCACGGCGATGCTCTCGTGCAGGTTCTGCATCAGCAGATGGCCCGTGATGGAGTAGAGCAGCACGACGCCGATCAGGAACAGACTCGAGCCCAGCAGGTTCATGATCATGTAGCGGACGGCGGCGACGAGGCTCTTGCCGTTCTGGCGAATCATGACCAGGCCCGCCGCGGCCAGCGTATTGATCTCGATGAAAACGTAGCCTGTAAACAGGTCGTTCGTGTAGACCAGCGCCAGCAGCGAGAGCAGCGTCAGGTCGACCATGATGCAATAGATGTTGTACTTACTCGCCTCAATCTGCAGGATGCTCCTGCCAAGGCCGCCCAGGAAGGAGAAGAGAATCACCAGGCAGAAGACCATCATCATGACGGTCTCCAGCGCGCCGGCGCGGATCTCGTTGCCCCAGGGCGCAGGAAAATGGCCCATCAGATAGACGTAGCTGTCGCCCGTTTCAAGCGTGTAGACCATCACGCAGGCCGTCATCACGGTCACCGCGCTGATGACGAAGAGCGTCATCCTCCTCGCCGCGCCGCCCTTGAGCACGGAGGTGATCACCGCGCAGATCAGCGTCAGCAGGATGCAGGCGAAGGGAAAATTCTGAACCAACTGCACGTCAGACCTCCTCCTTTCCCGCGAGCATGACGATCTCGTCGAGGTTGAGCGTGTGATAGCGGTAGTACAGCCGCACGGACAGCGCCAGCATCAGCGCCGACACGCTGACCGAGACGACGATGCCCGTGAGCACGAGGCCTGCCGGAATCGGGTTGATGTAGGCCTCCACGCTCTGAATACCATTTACGACGATCGGCGCCTTGCGCCCGGCGATATAGCCCTGCGACGCGAGCAGCAGATAGACCGCCGTATCCATGATGTCCATGCCGATGATCTTCTTGATCAGGTTCTTGTTGAGCATCATCGTCGTAAAGCCGATGCAGAAGAGGATGACGGCCGCCGTCGCCTCGTAATTGGTCAAAAGACGCTCCAGCATGTCACAGTTCCCCCTTCCTGAACACCGCATAGAACGCATACATCGTGCAGGTGACGATGAAGCCGACGCAGATATTCAGCACCAGAATCAGGCCGCTTGAGAGGATCGCGCCCGGCGTGCCCAGCGGAATGACGCTGTGCAGTCCGTTCGCGCCGGTGTAAAACGAATAGCACTTGCTCACCGCGTAGGTCAGCAGCGCGCAGAGCACGACCCGCTGATAGGTTCTGTAGGTGAAGAAGCGTCGGATGGATTCAAAGCCGAAGGCCGTGACGTAGATCATCAGCGCCGCGCCCATGATCGCGCCGCCGGAGAAGCCGCCGCCCGGCGAGAGATGGCCGTTTAAGACCACATAGACGCCCAGCAGCAGCACGACCGGCACGAGCACCTTCGCCGCATGCTGCAGAATCGTGTCGTGATGCGGCTCATAGAAGGTATCCGAATGCGGCTGCTCGCGGATAACCCGCGCCAGCGGGCTGAACGTCTGCGAATCGGCGTCCAGGCGCAGCAGCAGCAGCACGACCATCGCCGCCGTGAAGAGCACGCTCGACTCGCCGAGCGTATCGAACGCGCGGTAATCGAGAATCATGCCGGTGACGATGTTGACCGCGCCGGTCTCCTGCAGGCCGCTCTCGATATAGCGCGCGGAGACCTCGTTGTTGGCAGGGCTCTGCGCGCTGCCGTAGTCCGGCAGGCAGGCCGCCGTATAGAGGAACAGCGCGATCATCGCCAGGCAGACCGCGACGCAGAGCACGCAGTACACGCCCCGGCCAAGCCGCCCGCTGCGGCGCTCGTTCCATTCGCGCAGGCGCGACGCCGTCTCGCGCTCCTCCTCGATCTCCGCCTCGAGCATCCGGCGGAACTCGACATCCACCGGCGCCTCCTCGCTGCAGGCGGGCTGCGTCTGGCTTTGCGCCATGCGCTCGTCAAGCGCCTCGTCGGAGGAATCGAGAAAATGCACAAGTCGCGAACGCGCCCGCAGCAGAAGATCAGGCCTCTCCCGCTTCATCGCTTTCACCTCCGCTTCTCTTCTCCTGCTCGAGCTGCCTGGCATGGCGCTCGCGCACCTGGTTGCGCGCGTCGATCGCGTGGATCTTCTTGAGCGTCAGGAAAAGCAGCAGGCTCGTGATGCCCGCGCCGACCGCCGCCTCCGTGATCGCCAGATCGGGCGACTCCAGGAGAATCCAGACGATGGACATCAGCATCGAATAGCCCATGTAAATGACAACGCTGGTCAGAAGGCTGCGCGTCATGCACACGGCAATCGCGCAGGCGATCAGAAACACCAGAATCAGCTGAACCACACCCGTCATTGCTCTCCCTCCTTCGGCTGCGCCTGCGTCAGGGAGTCGCGCACGGTCATATACTGCTCGCGATCCTCGTTGGTCTCCACCTCCAGCCGGCACAGCAGATGGCTGGCGACCGGCGAGCTGATCCACATGAAGACGACCACCAGCACGATCTTCGCGGCCGTAAAGCCGTCCGGCGCGCTGACCGCCAGGCCCAGCAGGCACAGCCCCAGGCCCAGCGTGTCGTTGAGGGCCGAGGCATGCATCCGGTTGGCCGCATAGTGGAAGCGGAAGACGCCGAACACGCCGATGCACAGAATGATCAGCCCCGCCGCGACCAACGCCGCGGTCAGAGCAAAGCGAATCCACGCAATCATTTGAACATCTCCTCTCCGCCGTCCTGCTTGCCCGAAAGCCGGGCCTCCTCATGCCTGCGCTCGCGATAGACGCCCGTGTACACCTTGCACAGCACGACCACCGCGAGGAAGCTGATCATCGCGTACACCAGCGCGACATCCGCCAGATACCCCTCGCCCAGCGCAATCACCAGCACACAGACCATCACGATGGTCAGCGTGCCAATCATGTTGACCGCCAGCACGCGGTCGGAGATGCGCGGGCCGCGAATGCACCGGATCAGGCAGAGAATGGAAAGCACGGCCAGCGCCGCCATCACCGCGACTGTCAGGCCGTGATACGCCTGCTCCACGCTCATTGCTGCGCCCCCTTTCCAGCCTTCTTCTCCTCTTTGTTCTGCGCATGCGCTTCCTCGCGCCGCTCCATCTCCCGCAGGCGCTGCACCATGATGCCGTCGCTCAGTCCCTCCGCCAGGCTGCTGTCCAGGCAGTGAACGACAAAGTCGTCGCCTGCGAGCTGGCAGGTGATCGTTCCCGGCGTCAGCGTGATGGAATCCGCGAGCACAACGCGGTGGCGCTCCTCCCGAAGCCCGCTGCTGAAGCGGACCAGCTGCGGCTGCGGCTCAAAGCCCAGGTCGAGGATCATGCCGATGACCGTGCGGTTGGCCTTGACGATCTCCCCAAGCAGCATCACGCCGTAGCGCAGGGCCGAGAGCAGCCCGCGCGCGAGCGAGCGCTCCTTCTCCATGCTGTATCCCATAAATTTGCAGCAGAAGGCGGTCAGCAGCGCCGCAAAGACCACGCCGAAGGCGCCGATCTCCAGGGTCCATCTGCCATTGAGAATCACCCAGAGCGCAAAAAATGCCAAAAACATGCAAACCCTCCCATTCTTCAGGAATGATGCGTCGCGCGCCGGCAAAAAGACCAGCACACGTACAACCAACCTATTTTAGTCACCTTCTTCGCCGGTTGTCAACTGCCTGCGCTTATTTTTTAGCGTTCTTCCTGTAGGTTTGTCAATCATCTTGGACACGATAGGAAGAAAGAACTTCTTTTGGGGGAAGCCACTTCAAAGGACGCATAGGCCGGTTGTTGGTACGACTTTGGTGGGCAGCTAGCTGCCCACCAAAGTCGGCGAGTGAATAGAAAGAGTGTGTGTCATAGAACAGCCGCTGATCTTCTCTGTGACTGCGTTCG
>SFFC01000013.1 GCA_004556985.1 Clostridiales bacterium
TCGTAGTCCCCGCCCTTGGCGGCGGAGAGCTTCTCGTACATCTCCTCGTTGCTGGCGAAGGTCGCGTAGTTGACCTTGATGCCCGTCTCCTCCTCAAAGGGCTTGATCACGGTCTCGTAATCGATGTAGCCCTCCCAGGTGAAGATGTTGAGCACGGCCTCGTCGGCCGCGTTCACCGTCTCGGCGTTGGCCACGGCGCAGAGCGCCAGCAGGGCCAGCAGCAGGCAGAAGAATTTCTTCATGTTGGGGATTCCTCCTTGCAATTATCTCTTCACGCGGCCGGTCTCCCTCACCGCGGTGAATTCAGCTTCTTTTCGCTCCGCGCGCGGATGAGCTGGCTGAACGCGACGAACAGGAAGATCGCGCCGAGCATCAGCGTCGAGAGCGCGTTGATCTCCGGCGTGCCGCCGGAGCGCAGGCCCGTGTAGACCTTGAGGGGCAGGGTCGTCGTCTCCGCGCTCGTCACGAAGAACGAGATCACGACGTCGTCAAGCGACATCGCCGCCGCGAGCATCATGCCCGAGACGACAGCCGGGAAGACCAGCGGCAGCGTGATATCCCGCAGCACGCGCAGCGGGCTTGCGCCCAGGTCGCGCGCGGCCTCGCTGAGCGCCGGGTCCATGCCGATCAGCCGGGACTTGACGTTGATGAACACATACGGGATGCAGAAGGTCGTATGCGTGAGGATCAGCGCGCCCATGCCCAGCTTCACGCCCGCCGCCGTGAACAGCGACAGATACGCCATGCCCAGCACGAGCTCGGGCATCATCATCGGCAGCATCGCCGTCGACTCGATGACGCTGCTCGCGCGCAGGTGGCCGTTGGCCAGGCCGATCGCGCCCAGCGTGCCGATGACGCCGGAAAGCCCGGCGCTGAGTACGGCGAGGATCAGCGAATTCCTGAGCGCGTCGCCCATGAGCGCGTTGCCCATCAGGCGGGTATACCAGCTCGTCGTGAAGCCCTGCCAGGAGCCGATGGTGCGGCCCGAGTTGAAAGAATAGATCACGACCATCAGGATCGGCAGGTAGAGCACGATCAGCACGAGCGTCAGATAGATCGGGGAGAAGAGCTTTCTCCGCTTCCTGCGCTTACCAGCCATCACATCACCCCCAGGTTGTCGCCGCCGCTCCTGCGGTAGAGCAGGTAGAGCGCGGCGCTCATCACGATGAGCACCATCGACATCGCCGAGCCGGTGTTCCAGTCGCGCACCTTGAGCAGCTGGTCGCGGATGAGGTTGCCCACCAGCACGAGCCCGCCGCCCATGATGTCGGAGAGGTAGAACATGCCGACGCTGGGCACGAACACCAGCACGCAGCCCGCGAGGATGCCCGGCATCGTCTGCGGCAGCGTCACGGTCACAAACGCGCGCCAGGGCTTGGCGCCCAGGTCGCGCGCGGCCTCCACAAGGGTAAAGTCCATCTTATCGACAGCGCTGTGGCAGGGCAGGATCATCAGCGAAATCAGGCAGTAGACCATCGCCAGCAGCACGGAGCCATAGCTGCCCAGGAATTTGATGTTGCTCTCAATCAGCCCCAGCGCGCGCAGCACGGCGTTGACCGGGCCGTTGGCCTGCAGCAGGATCTTCCAGCCGTAGATACGCACGAGCGCGCTCGTCCAGAACGGGATGATGACCAGCATCATCAGCAGGGCGCGCCAGCGGCGCGGCGCGCGCGCCATGCAGTAGGCGAAGGGATAGCCGACGGCCAGGGAAACGAGCGTCGTATCCAGCGCGAGCTTCAGGCTGTTGGCGAAGACCTTGAGATAGTCCGCGCGCAGCAGCGCCTTGTAGTGCGCCAGCGTAAAGCCGCTCCCCTCGCCGCCGACGGCCAGCGACGTCACCAGCACGTAGATCAGCGGCAGCGCGACCAGCAGCGCGGCAATGCAGGCCATCGGCAGCACGAAGAGCGCGTTTCGCCTGTCCTCGCGCTTCTGCACGGCGGTCTTACGCGCCATAGGACGCACCCCCAATGACGGCGGCCTGCGCCGGGTTCCAATGCAGATAGACCTTCGCGCCGGGCTCGGGCGCGTCGGCCATGCGCGCCTCGCTGGTGGCGACGGCCTCGCTGCCGTCCGAGAGCACGGCGTAGGTCAGCACGCTGCCGCCCGCGTAGCGCGCCTCGCGCACCGTCGCGGGCAGGTCAAAGCCCTCCACGGGCGTGGCGCTTGCGCGCATGCGCTCCGTGCGCACGCAAAGCTCGATCGTCTCGCCCGCGCGCAGGGAAGCGCGCGTCGCGTCGACCGGGAAGCAGCCGTTTTCGTTGCGCGCCACGGCAGTATCCCCGCAGACGCTTTCCACCCTCGCCGTCAGGATCGTCGAGCGGCCGATGAACTGCGCGACGTAGCGCGTCCCGGGCGCGTCGTAGATCTCCTCCGGCGTGCCGAGCTGTTCAAAGCGGCCGTTTCGCATGACCGCGATGCGGTCGGACATGCTGACGGCCTCCTCCTGGTCGTGCGTGATATAGATGAAGGTGATGCCGAGCTTCTTTTGCAGGCGCTTGAGCTCCACCTGCATCTGGCGGCGCAGCTGCAGATCCAGCGCGCCCAGCGGCTCATCCAGCAGCAGCAGCTGCGGCTCGGGCGCAAGCGCCCGAGCGATGGCGATGCGCTGGCGCTGGCCGCCGGAGAGCTGCGCCGGCATGCGCTTGCGGTAGCTCTCCATCTGCACCAGCTCGAGCATCTGTGTGACGCGCGCCTCGATGGTCTTTTTGTCCGCGCCGCGAACCCGCAGGCCGTAGGCGACGTTCTTTTCGACGTTCATGTGCGGAAAGAGCGCGTAGCTCTGGAAGACGGTATTGACCGGGCGGCTCTCCGGCGGCAGTTGGGTCATGTCCTGCCCATTCAGGATGACCTCGCCGGTATCCGGGGTCTCCAGGCCCGAGATGATGCGCAGGGTCGTCGTCTTGCCGCAGCCCGACGCGCCCAGCAGCGTCACGAATTCACCGCGGCGCACGTCGAGCGAGATGCCCGCGAGCACGTCGCCCTCGCCGAAGTTCTTCGATATATTGCGCAGGGAAAGAAGGATTTCCTCCATGTCTGTTCCTCCGTATGCGGGCTGCGCACTGCCCTTTTGCCTCCCGGGGCAGAAAGTGCCGGCCCTAAATCTGATACATTCCTATTGAATTAGTATGATTATAGCCCGCATACGCGCCCATGTCAATCAAAATCTTTTCTGCGGCGCCTTTTTGGAATGCCAGGCAGAGAGAGCGCCTGCCGGTTCCCCGGCAGGCGCCTCGCTGTTGGTTTTTTATTCCTGTCCGTCCCTGCCAGGCTCTCTTCTTTTGATCATGGACGTACCATGCACTCTCTCCGGCCAGCCCGACGCCAAAGCAGAATGCGGCTGATGTCAGCATACGCAAAATCCATTCGCAAATCAATTCGAATTGACAAGACGTCTGTTTCCAAAATGGAAATTATACGCAGAATCGTCCGCCGCTTTTCAGCGCAATTTCCCATCCCTCTGCCGCGCAAAAGGCCGGAGTCCCATCCCTTCGGACAGGCTCCGGCCTTTGGCGCGGCTCGCCCTTCAGGCGTCCCGCACGACGGCGTTGAGGATATTCGGGTTTTCGCAGAGCGCGCCGACGATCTCGGCGCAGCTCGTGCAGCGGGGCACACAGAGCGTATAAACGTTTATATACCGGCTGCCGTCCGGACGGTTTTCCGCGCGGAAATGGACGTCGAGCACCTTGATCTTCCGGCTGGCGAAGTATTCGCTCAGAAAGGCCAGCGTCTGCGCCCGGTGGACGAACTGCACCTCCAGCTGCTTGCGGGCCGTGACATGTGCGGCGCGCCGCGCCAGCGCGAAGCCAAGCGTCGCAAGAAGGCCGATCACAAGGGCGGCGGGGATACGGGGGCTCAGCGTGCCTGCACACAGGCCTTCGCCAAGGCCGGTAAGCGTCGGGGTCACAGGGCGTTCCTCCTCTCTGACAGCAGATGGACAAAAGACGAAGGGTATGGTAAAGGCTGCCGCATGCGCCATCAGGGCTGCGGCAGCCTTTCGCGCGGAGGATGGGGCAATCTCCGTTTTACCGGAGAATCTCGGTGATCGCCCGGCCCGTCGCCTGGGGCATCTCAAAGTGCAGCAGAGCGGCGAAGGTCGGCGCCTCGTCGATAATGCGCCGGCGCTCGAAGACAACGCCCTCGCGCACATCCGGGCCGGCCATGATGAACACCGGCTGCGGGCCCTTGTGCGGCAGATGGCCGTGGGAGGCCACGGAGAATTTGTAGTCGGAGTTGTCCGGCGTGACGACCTTCGCGCCGGTGACGGCGTTGCCGAAGGAGGTCCTTTCGCGGCCCTCGAGCACATACTCGAAGTCGCCGGTGAGCTGATGCTCCCGCGCGCATTCCGCCTTCGTGAAGACGCTCTCCACGCCGGAGCTCAGGTCGTTGCGCAGGCCGTAGAGCACCTTTTCCAGCCGGGCGCGCGTCTCGCTGTCCTCGGGATCCTTCATGACGACCTGGCAGGAGAGCGAGGTCGAATTGCAGTAGGCCTTCCAGGAGGCGATCTTCCCGTTTTCATCCAGCTCGATGAGCCCCGCCTCGACCAGGTAGACGTTCGGGTTGAGCACGCGCTGCACGGGCAGATGGCCGTGGTCGCTGATGACGGCGAAGTTGGTCTCCTCATAGGTGCCCGCGTCCATCGTCGCCTCCATGAGCCTGCCCAGCCAGTCGTCGTTGGCGACGATCGCCTGCTCGATCATCGGGCCCTGGATGCCGTTGGCATGGCGCGTGTGGTCCAGATGCGCGAGATGGATGAACATGACGTCCGGCCGGTGCTTGCGCAGAATGTCGCACGCGCAGCCGACCATCACGTGATCCATGAAGGGCTGCTTGGTGCGGCGCAGCTTATGCAGGTGGCGCTCGATGATCTCCCAGGTAGCGGCGTCCTTCGAGGCGGCCGTCTCAAAGATCGGATGCGGATCGTCGCCCATCGTGCGCGGCCAGATCTCCGGCACGAGGTAATCGACGCTCGGGCAGGCGCCCATGCAGGGCCAGCCGACCGAGGCGGTCGTCAGTCCGGCGCGCTTGGCGGCATCCAGGCAGGTCTCCACCTTGAGGTCGCGATGGTACCAGTACCAATCCGGCGTGGGGTTGCCCACGTCCAGCTTCTCGTTGTGGAAGATGCCGTGGCGGTCAGGCGTCGTGCCGGTGATGATCGAGGCATGCGCGGGATAGGTGAAGGAAGGATACACGCTGCGCATCCCCGCGCCGCTGTAGGAAGCCTTCGCGAACAGCTTTTTAAAATTGGGCAGCGTTTTCAAAAATTCCATGTCCTCGTCAAAGAGGGAATCGATGGAGAGTACGACAAGCTTGGACATTTTCTCTGCTTCCTTTTCTGTTTCCTTGTATGCCGGAAATGCTCACAGCGTTCCCTTTTGCAGGATGGCGCAGCCGTAGAGGGCGTCTTCCCCGGTCGCGAGCACGGCGTAGGCGTGCTCCGCCTCCTTGTAGAAGTCAAAGCGCCCGATCATGCCCACGCAGGCGTCGCCGCGCTCGTCGTGGCGGCGGACGATCTCCTTGTAGCTGTCCCAGATGGGCGTGGGGACATCCTTGTCGCATTCCTGCTTGTCCATGATCAGCACGGGATGCTCGACAGAGCGGTCCAGCGGGAAGAAGGTCAAAATGGCGTCCAGCAGCTCCGTGGCGCTGACGCCGTCCGCGCGCACGAGCATGCTGTGGCGGGCGGAGGAGGCCGACGGATAGAACGCGTCGGCGAGGATGAGTGTATCGCCATGGCCCATCTCGGCGAGCACCTTGAGCAGCTCCGGCGAGAGGCACTTGGGAATTCCTCGAAGCATTGGCATGATCTCCTTTTTCTTGAATCAGTAGGTTCCCTCCGCGATCTGCTCCTGAAGGGCGAGCTTGATGATGCGGCTGGTGCCCAGGCGGTCCGCGCCCAGCGCGATGAAGCGCTCCGCGTCCTCAAAGGAGGCGATGCCGCCGGCGGCCTTGATTTTGACGTTCGGCCCGACGTGCGCCTTGAACAGCTCCACGTCGTGGAACGTCGCGCCGCCCTTGGAAAAGCCCGTGGAGGTCTTGATGAAGTCCGCGCCGGACTTTGTGACGATGTCGCACATCGTGATCTTTTCCTCGTCCGTCAGGTCGCAGACCTCGATGATGACCTTGAGCACGAGGTCGCCGACGGTCTGCTTGAGCAGGCGGATCTCGTCGAGCACATACTGCGTGTTGCCGGCCTTGAGCATGCCCAGGTTGATGACCATGTCGATCTCGCGGGCGCCGTTCTCGATCGCCTCGCGCGCCTCAAAGGCCTTGCAGGCGGGCGTCGTGTTGCCGTTGGGGAAGCCGACAACGGTGCAGATCGTCATCCGCCCGGCGACGTACGCATGCGCCTGCTTGACGTAGCAGGAGGGAATGCACACCGAGGCCGCGCCAAAGGCGATGGCCTGGTCGCACAGGACGCGGATCTGCTCCCACGTCGACACGGGATAGAGCAGCGTGTGATCCACGCGGCTGAAAATCTCTTTGCGGTCCATTGCTGTTCTCCTTGAAATCAGACAAGGGGCGAGCGTATTTGCCCGCCCCTCGCAAGGGATTGCTTACTTGGTGCCCAGCAGGGTGGCCACCAGATCATGCATGCTCTGGGTTGCCATCTCGGGCGTGTAGGCGGCATCCTCCACGCACTTCTGCATCTCGGGCGTGATGATGGTCGCGCCAATCTCAGCCCACTGCGGGATGACGGGCTGGTTGCCGGCGTATTCCATCTGCTTGAGTGCGGTGGCGCCGGCCGGGATCTCGGCGAGGTACTGCTGATAGACCTCGCTGTTGGCGGCGGACTCGCTGGTGGGGACGTAGCCGGTGGTCACGGCCCACTGGCCCGCGACGTCGGCAGAGGTGAGGTACTTGAGGAACTCGGCGACGCCGGCTTCCTTGTCGTCATGGCCGGCCAGGACGCAGACATTCGCGCCGCCGGTCACAACGCCGTAGTCCGGGTTGCCCGGCAGGAACGCCGTGCCGACCTCGAAATCACACATGTCGCGCAGGCGGCCCAGGTCGCCGGTGGAGGAGATGATCATCGTGGTGATGCCGGCAGCCAGGTCGGAGCGGGCAGCCTCATAGCCGTTGTACTCCGAGCCCGGAGGGGCCTTCATGGAGCCGTCCTCGAGCATCTCGCGCATCCAGTGCAGGGACGCGGCGCCCGCCTCGTTGTTGACGGTCAGCTCGGTCTTCTCGGCATTCATCAGCTCGCCGCCGGACTGGCGCACGAAGCAGCAGAAGAACCACTGGTCGATCGGGACCTCAAAGCCCCAGCGCTCGCCCGGGATGGAGACCTTCTTGGCGACCTCGTGGAGCTCGTCCCAGGTCGTCGGCGCGCTCAGGCCCATCTCGTCAAAGAGGGTCTTGTTGTAGTAGAACATCGGGGTGGAGCGGTTGAACGGCAGCGCGTAGAGGCCCTCGCCCCAGTCGCAGTCAACCATGAAGCCCTCGTAGAAGTATTCCTTCGCGTCAAGGCCGACGTTGGCGAGCATGTCGCTCAGCTCGGCGAAGGAGCCGTAGTCGCTGAACAGCGGGGTGCGGCTGCACTCCATCTGCACGATGTCCGGCTCGGAGCCGTCCAGCAGGGCGGCCTGGAGCTTGGCGGCGATATCGTAGTAGTTGCCCTGGTATTCGGCGACAACTTTCCACTGATCCTGGGACGCGTTGAAGTCCTCGCAGATCTTCTGGATCGCGTCGTTGTAGCTGCCGGAGAGCGCCGTCCAGAACACGAGCTCGGTCGGCTCGGCACAGGCAGCGGTCAGCATGCCGATACTGAGCACCATCGCCAGCGCAAGACACAGGGAGACGATTTTCTTCATGTGGGTTTTCCTCCTTTTTTTGTATGATGAAGGTCACAGGACCCTCAATCCTTATTTGATGCCGCTGTAGACAAAGGCCTTGCGGATCTGCTTGTTGGCAAAGAGATACGCGATGAGGATCGGGCAGGTCAGGAACAGATTGCCCGCCATCAGCGTGTGCCACGGGATCGAGGCATCCACGCTCTTGAGCATGGCGACGCCGACGGACAGCGGGCGGAAGGTGTTCTTGGTCGTCATGATCAGCGGCCAGAAGTAGCTGTTCCACAGGGAGATGAAGCTGAGCAGGCCGATGGTGAACAGCGCGGTTCGGGCCATCGGGATCATGATGGAGAAGATGATCTTCGGCTCGGAGGCGCTGTCCATGCGCGCGGACTCGATGATCTCCTCCGGGATCTGCATGAAATACTGCCGCAGCAGGAAGATGCCGAACGCGTTGGCGACAAAGGGCAGAATCTGCGGCCAGTAGCTTTGCAGCGCCTTCGCCTTGGAGAAGATCAGATAGACCGGCACGAACGTGACCTGCTGGGGAATCATGAAGCCCAGCAGCACGATGCCAAAGAGCAGCGAACGGCCCGGGAACCTGACCCGCGCAAACGCGTAGGCGGCAGGGATGATCACGATGTATTGCAGAATCAGCACGGAGATGCTGACCACCAGCGAGTTCTTCATGAAGTGGTGCACATCGAGCTCCGCCAGGCACGACGTCAGGCCCTCAAGCGACCAGGTCGTGGGCAGAAGCGTGGGCGGATAGGTGATCGTCTCTCTGTAGGGCTTGAAGGCCGTGAAGACCATCCAAAGGAACGGATAGGCGACGATGAAGATCACCAGCAGCTTGAAGGCGGCGCTGATGACGCTGCGGACACAGCGGAGCATCCGCGCGGTATTCGGGTTTTCCATGGCGCTCCCTCCTTACTGATAATGAACCTTCTTGCCCAGGAAGGCGAAGTAGATGATGGTGAGGATCAGCACGAACGCCAGCAGCACGACGCCCTCGGCGCTGGCCTGCCCCAGCTTGAGGTATTTGAAGGCATCCGAGTAGATCTGGAAGACCAGCGTGTTGGTCGAGTTGGCCGGGCCGCCGAGGGTCATCAGGTTGACAGGCTCGAAGACCTGGAAGCTGTTGATCGTGCAGACGATGGTCGAGAAGAAGAGCGTCGGGGAGATCATCGGCAGCGTAATCTGGAAGAAGACGCGCCAGCCGGGCGTATCGTCGATCGAGGCGGCCTCGTAGATGTCCTTGGGCACGCCCTGCAGGGCGGCGACCGTCAGCAGCGTGTAGTAGCCCGTGCCCTTCCAGACCATCATGAGCACGAGGGCGAACATTGCGGTCTTGCTGCTGGCCAGGAACGGGCAGGTCGGCAGCCCGACGGACTTGAGCAGGTAGTTGATCGCGCCGATCTGCGGATCGAGCAGCCACAGAAAGATCGTCGTGACCGAGACGAGGGAGATGATGTGCGGCGTGAAGATGGCCGCGAGGGTCAGGCTGTTGAGGCGCCGCTGCACCTTGCCGTTGAGCCAGACCGCCGCCAGCGTCGAGAGGATGATCGTGATGATCACGACGCCGACGGAGTAGAAGACGGTGTTGCCAACCGTCTGGCCGAAGTCGGGGTTGGAGAGCAGGTTGCGGAAGTTCTGCAGGCCGACGAAGTTGCGCGTCTTGCTCAGCAGGCTGCCGTCATAGAGGCTCGAATGGATCTGCCAGAAGATCGGATAGATCGTGAAGATGCACAGCAGCACAATGGCGGGCGCGATGAGCACATAGCCCTTGAGCCATCCCAGCAGCGTGTGCAGGCGCGTGCTCCACTTCCCGGGAGCCGCCGCCGGAGCGGGTTGCCTGGTCATGCGATTCCCTCCTTATCAGACGCGCGGGAGGCGGGCGAGGATCGCCTCGCTCATGCCGGTGCGCTTGCCCTCGCGGTCAAACACGAAGAGATGCTCCGGCCTCACGAAGAGCCTGCATGCGCCGGGCTCCTGATCGTCCTCGGACTTGACCATGATCTTGCCCTCCGCCGTGGCGACCGAATAGTTGTATTCCGCGCCGAGCTGCTCCTTGGTGACGATGGTGCCGTTGAGCACGAGCGCCGCGCTGCCGTCGCCAGCAAAGGCAGCCTTCTCCGGTCTGAAGCCGATGGAGACCCCCGGCACGAGGGAATCGACGATGTTCATGGGCGGCGTGCCGATGAACTGCGCGGCGAAGGTGTTCTCCGGGTTATGGTACATGTCCTTGGGGGAGGACTGCTGCATGATGATGCCCTTGTTCATCAGCACGATCACGTCGCCCATCGACATGGCCTCCGTCTGGTCGTGTGTGACATAGATGAAGGTCGTCTTGAGGCGCTTGTGCAGCTCGATGAGCTCCACGCGCATGGAGGCGCGCAGCTTCGCGTCCAGGTTGGACAGCGGCTCATCCATCAGGAAGACCTTCGGCTCCTTGACCATCGCGCGGGCGAGGGCGACGCGCTGGCGCTGGCCGCCGGAGAGGTTGGCGGGCTTCCTGTCCAGATAGGGCGTCAGGCCGACGATCTCACAGACGTCGTCGATCAGATTGTCGCGCTTCGCCTTGGGCACCTTCTTGTTGATCAGGCCGAACTCGATGTTGCGGCGCACGGTCATGGTCGGGTAGAGCGCGTAGTTCTGAAAGACCATCGCCAGGTCGCGCTTGCCGGGCGCCATGTTCGCCACGTCGACGCCATCGATGAGAATCTGGCCGCCGGTCGGCTTTTCCAGGCCCGCAATCATGCGCAGCGTGGTCGATTTTCCGCAGCCGGACGGGCCGACCAGCACGGTAAAGGAGCCGTCGACGATGTCCAGATTCAGATTGGGGATGACGTTTTCCTTTCCGTAATCCTTGCGAAGGTTGATCAAGCGAATGGCACCCATGATTTCTTTCCTCCTCCGTTGTCGGGTGATATGCAGGCAGGCGCGTCAGCCGCCATATGTCCTTTGATACAGCGCGTCGATCTCGTCCCTGCGGGGCATGGCGGGCGCCGTGCCGGGCCTCGTGACGGAGAGCGCGCCCGTGCAGTTGCCGTAGCGGGCGGCGTCAAACAGATCCATGTCGCGGGAGAGCGCCGTGACGAAGCCGCCGTTGAACGCGTCGCCCGCGCCGGTCGTATCCACGGCCTTCACGGGGATGCGCCCGATGAGCTCCTCCCGCTCGCCGTCCGTGCAGTAGACGCCCTGGCTGCCCAGGGTGATGATGACGCGGCGCACGCCCTTGGCAAGGAATGCCTGCGCGGCGCTGTGCGCGGAGGCGAGGTCCGTAACCTGCACGCCGGTGAGCACGGCGGCCTCCGTCTCGTTGGGCGTCACGATATCGACCATCGCCAGCACGTCGTCCGCGATGGGCTGCGCCGGGGCCGGGTTGAGCACGACGCACACGCCCGCCTCATGGGCGATGCGGATGACCCGGGCGAGCGCGTCGAGGTTGATCTCCATCTGCACGAGCAGGTAATCCGCCTGCTCGATGAGGGCTCGCCTCGCCTCCACGTCCGCCTCCGTGACGCAGCCGCACGCGCCGATGACGACCATGATCATGTTCTGGCCCGTCTGCTCGTTGACCATGATCAGGGCCGCGCCGGTCTCATGCTGCTCGTCCTCGAGCAGACCGTCGGTCGTCATGCCCTCCGCCTCGTAGAAGTCGCGGGCGATGCGGCCGAAGTCGTCGCATCCCAGCTTGGTGACCAGCGCCGTGTCTCCGCCGGCGCGGAAGGCGGCGACCGCCTGGTTGGAGCCCTTGCCGCCCGGGCCGGGCCTGAAGGACGCGCCCAGCACGGTTTCGCCCGGAACGGGAAAGCGGGATGCCCGGCCGGTCAGGTCGGTGACGTAGCTGCCGAAGACGACAATGCGCTTTGCCATGATGATCAAACCCTTTCGTTTATGCGCGGAATTAGGATAGCGCCCCGAGTGCAAGATTGGGTGAAAAAGATGTATCTTTTGTGTAAGACCTTGCACATCTGCGCAGAATGGTCGATTTGCTGCAATTCCCCTGCGAAAAACCGACCGTCCACACAGATCAGGCATCGGACCGGAACTGAACTGATCAGTTTTTATGAAGTAAGTTGGCCGGATTTAACAAATATGATTTCGGTTCATATCCTTTTCCTTGCTTTTGATTGTACAGGCAGTTTCTCAAATTCGCAAGATGAAAAAACATCATTTGCATCATATTGTTTCATCATTTACATTTTAAAAAATGGCGCGATTCTTCATGAGTTTTTTCTTTCAGAAAAAAAGATTGCTTTTTCCCTGTCCGTTTTGTATAATAAATTGTATGACTTGGCAGCGATGCGCGCAGTCAGACTGCAGCGCTCGAGCGCCATACGGAGGCTGGTATGAACCAGAGAAAAGTTTCCATCAAGGATATTGCGCAGGAAGCAAAAGTTTCATCTGCAACTGTTTCGCGCGTCTTTTCCGGCGGCGCGCATGTCAGCGAGCAGACGCGGGAGCAGGTCATGGAGATCGCCCGGCGTCAGGGCTACGAGCCCAAGGCCTATCACAAGCGCCTGCAGGCCAGGACGCTCAACCCGCTGGTGGGCATCGTGGTGGCCGACCTGCGCAACCCGTTCTTCCTGGAGATGATCGAATGGATCGAGGCTGTGCTCGCCCGCGAGGGCATCGACACGGTCATCTGCAACTCCAACGAGTCGACGCAGAAGGAGATCCGCATCCTGAGCATGCTCAAAAGCAAGGTCAACGGGATCATCATCTCCCCGATCTCCGAAAACGTGGAATACAACATCGAGTTTCTGCGCGAGCTGAGCGCCTCCGGCATGCCGGTTGTGCTCATCGACCGCGACATCAAGGGCTCCGGCTTTGACGGCGTCTTTCAGGACAACTACAACCTCAGCGTGGAATGCGTGGAGGCGCTGCTGCGCGCAGGCCACACGCACATCGCCACCATCGCGGGCCCCATCTCCTCCAAGCCGGGCGTGGAGCGGCTCAACGGCTATATGGACGCGCTGAGCGCGCACGGCATCCCCGCCCGCAAGGAATACATCGCCTATGGCGACTTCAAGACGGAGAGCGCCTACCAGCTCACGAGCGAGCTGCTGGAAAACTGCCCGGAGATCACGGCGCTCTTCTGCTCCAACAACATGATGGCGGTCGGCGCCATCCGCGCCATCTACGACAAGGGCATGCGCATCCCGCAGGATATCGCGCTCATCGCGCCCGGCTCCGTACACGGCATCGACATGATCTACGACGTCGCCATCACGGAGGTCGAGCAGCCCATCGAGCAGATGGGCGAGGAGGTGGCCGGCATGATGATCGAAAAGCTGCTGGGCGGCAAGAAGCGCGGCCGCGCCGTGCGCCGCATCACCTACGAGGGCCGGCTCGTGCTGCGCGGCTCGGAGCGCTACCCGGAGAACAGACGATGAACAGACGAGGCATGCGAACCGTCGAGGTCGACGAAAACCGCCGCGAGCTCTCCCCGCATGGCACGCTGATGCTGCCGCTGCAAATCAACCACGACGACCAGTATCTGGAGGAATACCGCGTCGCGCAGGGGCTCGCGCTGCTGCAGCAGGGCGAGATGAGCGTGACCGAAATCGCCCTGCATTGCGGCTTCAGCAACGCGGGCCGGTTTTCCGCCGCATTCTGCCGGAGGATGCACTGCACGCCGCGCGAATATCTGAGCCGCTGCCGGAGCGGCCCGGCCTGATCAAACCGGATACTTTGGGCATTTTGTCCGCAAGTGGACAGAATGCCGTTTTTGTCAACTGTGCGGGTGTGCGCGGGCATGCTACCATGCTCCTGTCAAAAAATTGACAGGAGGCAGGTACCATGAAGAAAAACTGGATGGCACTGCTGCTGTGCCTGGCGATGCTGCTGACGGGCAGCGCGCTCGCTGAAACGTACACGTCGGTTCAGCAGGGCTTTGGCGGCGAGGTGAGCGTGAGCATCACCATCGAAGACGGAAAGATGACGGATGTCTCTGTCGTGGGCGAGAAGGAGACCATCGGCGTGGGCTCCATCGCCATTGAGAAGCTGCCCGGCCAGATCCTCGAGGCGCAGAGCGTGCTCGTGGATGCCGTGACGAGCGCGACCGTGACCAGCACCGCGATCCTCACCGGCGCGAAGGACTGCGTCGAGCAGGCCGGCCTGAGCGAGCAGTTCAGCACGGTGATGGAGAAGGCGGCGGCCTCGACCGAGGTGGCGCGCTATGAAGCGGACGTCGTCGTGGTCGGCGGCGGCATGAGCGGCATGTCCGCGGCGCTGTCCGCGGCCAACAACGGCGCGAAGGTCTTCCTGATGGAGAAGCTGCCGATGACCGGCGGCAACGCGAAGTCCGCAGCCGGCAACTACATGGTGGCCGAGCTCCCGGAGAACGGCTTCCAGGTCAGCGACGTGGCGGACACGCTGGATGCGGCGCTCGCCCGCTGGAAGGAAAATGAGGCCGGCCAGTATGCCACGCAGCTGCTGACGCTGACCTATGGCGACGAGCGGACGCCTCGCGGGCGCGGATGCGGCTGCGAAGCTGAATCAGTAACGCAGCGGAATCTTCCCTCCCCCACGCGGGCGGCCCGGGCAAAGCGGGCCGCCCGCTTTTGCCGCTTCGGACGCCAAAAGGTCAATATCTGTCCAAAAAAGGATAAAAGCCGGCTTTTTCGCGACACGGCGCCCGGCTATAATAGGGTGAATCTTGGGGGAAGAGGGATACGCTGTGAAAAAGCCGAGTTGTCAGCAAATTCTCATTTGCACGATGCGCGAGATGCTTGAAAAGCGCAGCTTTGAAAAGATCACGGTACAGGATATCCTTGCCGAAACCGACATCTCCAGAACGACGTTTTACAAGCACTTTACCTGCAAGGAGCAGCTGCTGATCCAAACGTTTGAATGGCTCTGGGCGCAGGCCAACACCACCCGCGCGGAAGGGCCGGGCCTGTATGGCTTTGAGCTCAGATTTCTGCATCTGGTCTGCGACAACGCCGGCCTGATGAAGCGGGCCTGGGAGGTACCGGATTTTGTCCGCTATCTCGAGGGCTTTTTCAGGAACATGCTGCTCTCCTTCGGCCCGCCGCGCTGCGGGGCGGACAGGCGGGGCGCATTCCTGGCAGCGTCCATGACGGCGGTTCTGATGAACGTGTGCAAGCGGTTCATCAAAGCGCCGCGGCGTGCGGAGACCAGCCGGATCGCCGCCGATGTGCAGCAGCTCTTCACCGCCATGAGCGCCGCCTTTGAGGAGGACGGCGACGCGGCCTGAGCCGCCTCGCGCGGCGTCATAAAGCCCTCTGGCGGACAAATCAAAAACGCCGCCGCCCACCTGCGTCCCGGTGAGCGGCGGCATTGCTTTGGGAGAAAGTTAGTTTAAACTAACTACGAAGAATATACCATAGCCTTCTCTCCTTGTCAAGGGATTTTTTTCGCCTTCCGCGCCCGCGCCGCCCTTTTGCGATATAATGGACACAGAGCGCGCGCAGGGCGGGCGCATCCCACCGAAGGAGGAACAGGCGATGGATTCCTGTGCAAGGGAAAAACAGACGCGCGAGACGGACGCCAGCGGCTTCGTGCTGCTGACGCAGGCCGTGCCGGACGTCATTCTGGAGATGCGCTACTTTTCCACCTACAACTTTGTCGGCGAGCGGATCGACGGCTACGAGGAGCCGGTCGCGCTGATGACGCGGGAGGCGGCGGCCGCGCTGCGCGCGGTCAGCGACGACGTCGCCGCGCAGGGCTACCGGCTCAAGGTCTTTGACGCCTACCGGCCCCAGCAGGCGGTCGACCATTTTGTGCGCTGGGCGGCGGATCCGAATGCGCTTTCGATGAAGCCGTTTTTTTACCCGGAGATCGACAAGGCCCGCCTCTTTGAGCTGGGCTTCATCGCCGCGAAATCCGGTCACAGCCGCGGCAGCACGGTCGATCTGACCCTCTTTGAGATGGCGGAGGGCCGGGAGGCCGACATGGGCGGCCCATTTGATTTCTTCGGCCCGCGCTCCCATTTTGACGGCGGCTCCCCGGGTGCGCTGACGCCCGCGCAGCAGAAAAACCGGGCGCGCCTGCGCGAGGCCATGGTCCGCCGGGGCTTTCGCCCGCTTGAAACCGAATGGTGGCATTTTACGCTCGAAGACGAGCCCTTCCCGGACACCTGTTTCCGCTTTCCCGTGCGCGCGGACGCGGTCCGGTGAGGCGTCGTTTTCTGTCGGGGCTTTGTGAAATTTATGCCGTTTTGTCTTGAGGCTTCGTGAAAGTTATGATATAATCAAAGTGTAACACCGATATCGAAGAGGGGAGACAGGGCAGGATGGAGATCCGGGAACTCAGGACCTTTCTGACGCTGGCGGAGCTGCTCAACTATCAGAAGGCCTCCGAGCAGCTGGGGTACGCCCCCTCGACGCTGAGCCACCACGTCAGGACGCTGGAAAACGAGCTGGGCGTCGCGCTGTTTGCCAAGGTCGGCAAGCAGATCCAGCTCACCGTGGAGGGCGCGGCGTTCATTGAGCCGGCCAGAAGGCTGCTGCTTGACTACGAGGCTGCGCTTGACAGCGTCGCCACCGCCGTGCGCATGGAGGAAAACATCTCCATCGGCGGCTGCGAGCTGACGGTCGCCAACGGGCTGGTCGACCTCTTCTCCTCGTTTTCCGCCGAGCGGCGCAATGTCCGCCTTCGCCTGCGCACGACGGCCAACGCGCAGGTGCCGGAGCTCATCCGGGACGGGAGCGCGGACGTGGGCATCTGGTACAGCCTTGGCGAGGAGCGCCTCCCCGGGCTGCAGGCGATGCCGCTGTTTCAGGAGCCCGTGCGGCTGATGGTCGCGCCGGAGAGCCCGTTTGCCGGGCGGCAGCACGTGCATTACGAGGATCTGGAGGGCATCAACCTCGCCTTCCCGCATGACGACTGTCCCTGCGTGCTGGGCATGCTCGACGAATTCAACCGCCGCAGAATCGCCCTGGGCTGCGTCAACTACCTGGGCGTGATCCCGCTCGTGCTGGAAAAGCTCAAGAACGATCAGGCCGCCGTGGCCATGCCCTATTCCTCGACGGCGCGCTTTGAGCAGGTCTACGGCCTCAAAACCGTGCAGCTGGACGAGGAAGACATCTGGATGACGGCGCATATCGTCTGCCGCAGCTACGAAACCCTGCGCCCAACGGCGCGCAGCCTCGTGCGCCACAGCCAGCTTTACAGCCAGCAGCTCATCGCCCGGGACGCGGCCCACTACCTTGCGCCGCAGGGGGACGCGCGCCGCTCCGTCCGCTGAGGCGGGTTGCCGCAAAGGCGCCATGGACCATTCGATGTTTTCCTGTATTCTCCGCAAGGAATTCGTGCAATGTGTGAAAAAAATCGCAGTATCATGGATATAGAAGGGAACGAAAGCATCGAAAAGGAGGAGATTTCATGAGTATGCTTTCCATGACCAAGAAGGCGCTTGCGCTGTGCCTGGCGCTGTGCCTGACGCTCTGCCTCCCGGCCCTGGCCGAGGAGCAGAAGACCCCCATGACCCCCGGCACCTACACCGGCTCGGCCAACGGAATGAACGACAAGATTCTCGTTGAGGTCGCCGTGACGGAGGATGCCATCACCAGCATCGCCGTGACCCACGAGCAAGAGACGCCCGGCATCGGCGGCCCGCTGCAGGACGCGCAGGGCGTGACCCTGACCGCGGGCGGCGTATCCCCGGTCGACGCGATCCCCGCGGCCGTCGTCGAGGCCCAGACGCTCGCCGTGGACGGCGTCACCGGCGCGACGATCACCTCGTATGCCGTGAAGGCCGCCATCAAGGACGCCCTCACGCAGGCCGGCGCGAACCTCGACGAATGGAACGAGCCCGCGCCCGCGGCTGAGGCGGCGCAGGATCAGAGCGCGGACGTCGTCGTGGTCGGCGGCGGCGGCGCGGGCCTGGCCGCGGCGGTCGCGGCGGCCCAGCAGGGCGCTTCCGTCATCGTCGTGGAGAAGCTGGCCGAGGTCGGCGGCGACACGCTGGTCTGCGGCGCGATCTACAACACCCCCGACGAGGAGCTGCAAAAGCAGGTCACGATGACCGAGGCCGTCAAGACGACGGTCGAGGCCGCGCTCGCCGAGGAGCCCATCAGCGAGGAGCATGCCGCCCTGCAGGCGGAGGTTCAGGCGCAGTGGGATGCCTACAAGGCCGATGGCCGCACGGACCTGTTCGACACGAAGGAATGGTACGCGCTGCAGACCTGGAACGGCGGCGACAAGGTCGCCGATCTCGACCTGGTCAAGCAGATGGCCAACCTCTCCTATGACGGCCTCAAGTGGATCGAGAGCCTGGGCATGGAGTTCAGAAACAGCATCGGTCAGGGCGCCGGCTCGCTCTGGCAGCGCACCCACACCTCCATCATGCAGCAGGGCACGGGCTTCCTGTCCACCTACGTCAACTGCATCGCCAACAGCGACAAGATCACGATGCTCCTGTCCACGACCGGCACGAAGCTGATCCAGGATGAGAGCGGCCGCGTGACCGGCGTGGTCTGCACCGACAAGGCCGGCAACACCTTCAACATCTCCGCCGCCAAGGGCGTCATCCTGGCGACCGGCGGCTTCGCGGCCAACAGCAAGATGGTGCAGGAGAACAACACCTCCGGCAAGTGGTCCGATCTGTCCAAGGTCGCCACGACCAACCGCTTCCAGTGCTCCCAGGGCGACGGCATCACCATGGCGGTCGAAGCCGGCGCTTCCCTGACGGACATGGATCAGATCCAGCTGCTCTACTTCGGCAACATCGTCAACGGACAGATCACCAAGTATCCGCAGCGCGACGTCTCCGGCACGGACCAGATCATCTTCATCAACAAGGAAGGCAAGCGCTTCGTCAACGAGGGCGCGCGCCGCGACGTGATCTGCCTGGCCTCCTTTGAGCAGACGGACGGCATGTTCTACATGCTCGAGTCCGGCGACGGCGACCAGTATGTCGACATCCACAGCGACGAATGGCGCTCGGCCGACGGCTTCACCTTCTCCTACCTGGAGGAGAACGGCTACGTCATCGCGGCAGAGACGCTCGAGGAGCTGGCCGAAAAGCTCGGCTGCCAGTATGAGGATCTGAAGGCGACGCTGGATGCCTTCAACGAGTCCGTCGAGACCGGCGTGGACGAGTTCGGCAGAACCCTCTACTCCACGAAGCTGGAGAACGGCCCCTGGGTCGCGACCCCGCGTCAGGCCTGCGTCCATCACACCATGGGCGGCGTGACCATCGACCCGCAGACCCATGTTCTGGATACCGACGGCAACGCCATCCCGGGCCTGTACGCCGCGGGCGAGATCACCGGCGGCATCCACGGCGCCAACCGTCTGGGCGGCAACGCGGTCGTCGATACGGTCGTCTTCGGCAAGCTGGCCGGCGAGAACGCGGCGACGGAGCAGTAATTCCCTTCTCAACGCTTCAAAACGCATACGAAGAGGCCGGGGGAGCGATCCCCCGGCCTCATTTTGTTCGTTTCTCGCGTATATTCAGTCCGCCCTGCGGCTGACGCCCATGCCGAACGCGCCGGGGGCCGACATGGCAGCCGATGCTGCACGTCAGCGGGTCATAGTGAATCTCCTCGCCGGCAAACGACTCCATCACCAGCGCCTTCCATTCCTCGCGTTCGGCCTCGTCGGTCAGGCTGTCCGTCGCAATCGCCGTTTTCACACGCTGCCTCCTGTCGACTGTTTCCCTGACATGATATCTGATTGTAGGGGAAAGGGCCTGCGGGCGACAATAAACAAAAGCTCGGATTTGCACAGTTTTTAGGCAGATCTCTTTATTTGCATAGAAATTGTTTCAGATTCTTGGCTGTCCTCTGGAGAAACCGCGCGCATCGCCCCGTCAGGAGGATTGATAATCTGTAAAGGGTCTGCTATAATGCGGGCAAAGCAAACAGCGCGATGAAGAAAAGAGTACTCCGCAGGATGCCTCAAGAGAGATTCCGGTCGGTGCGAGGAATCGGCGGGCGGCGGAGGAACATGGTTTCGGAGCGGATGGCCGAGGGGCTTTTTCCAGGGTCATACGGGTCAGCCCGTTATCGCTGACAGGCATTGATGGATGCCGGTGAGGCCGACGCAGGTCGGCGAAAAGAAGGGGTACCACGGGTGGTTGCGCTCGTCTTCTCGGGAAGACGGGCGTTTTTTTCATCATCCGACCCGCCTGCACCTGGAGGAGACCGTCGCCGCCCTGGAGGAGGGCGCGGACGCCGTCGCCTTTGCCTCGGGCATGGCGGCCATTGCGGCGGTATTCGAGCTGCTTTCGCCCGGCGACCACGTCATCTGCAGCGAGGATCTCTACGGCGGCACGACGCGCTACCTCAATAACGTCAGCAGCAAGAACGGCGTGGCGGTCGAGTTCGCCGACACGACGGAAATCGCCAACGTGAAGGCCGCCCTCCGCCCGCAGACGAAGGCGCCCGTGAGCACCTGGCGCTCGAGCGCGCACATGCTCTACTCGAACTGGCTCAACTACTTCGTCTACCAGATCACGCCGTACGATCTCGCGCTCATCGGCGGCACCTGCCCGCCCAACACGCCGACCTGCCCGGAGGACGAGGAGCAATGCCCGTATTTCTCGGCGGACATGCGGCAATGCACGCTGGAAAAGCAACCGAAAAAAGCGCCGGGCGGCGCTTAACTCAGAAAGGAGAATCCCCATGTCCTCCATCCTCATCAGGGACACGACGCGCGAGGAGCGCATCGAGATCGTTAATCGGGCGCTGCGCGGCAGCTGCGGCTCGGCGTGCGAATTCTGCAACGGCTGCGACAACCTCGGCGGCGGGCGTGTCGAGGAGATCTATCAGCCCTATATCGACGGGCTCAAGGAGATCCGCGAGATCAACGCCGAGTACAACGCGCGGTTTGTGCGCGGCTGACACGCTCAGCGCGTTTCGTAGGTCTCCAGGAAGGAATGCTCCTCGCCGCGCGTCTTGTAGCCCGGGAATGTGTCCAGGCTCACGGCATGGATCGCGCTGAAGATGCTCTTCTCGATATCGGGGTTGTCCCGCTTGAGCCTATGAATCAGCTGCTTGACCTCCTGGCGCTTGGAGCCGCCGTTGTCGCACATCGTGCAGTTCTCCGTGAAGCGGCAGGCGCACTGGATGAACTCGAGGTCGTTGTAGCGCTTCCAGGCGAGGATGTCGTCCTCGTGGATGCAGTACATCGGGCGGATCAGCTCCATGCCGGGGAAGTTTTTGCTGTGCAGCTTGGGCATCATCGCCTGCAGCTGCGCGCCGTAGAACATGCCCATGACGGTCGTCTCGATGACGTCGCTGAAATGATGCCCCAGCGCGATCTTGTTGCAGCCGAGCTCGCGCGCCTTGGCATAGAGATGGCCGCGGCGCATCCGCGCGCAGAGGTAGCAGGGGTTGCTTTCCGCGCTGTTGGCGACCTCGAAGATGTTCGTCTCAAAGATCGTGATGGGCAGCTCGAGCAGCTGCGCGTTGCTCTCGATCTTGCGGCGGTTGATCGCGTTGTAGCCCGGATCCATGACCAGGTAGACGACCTCAAACGGCACGGCGCTGTGGCGCTGCAGCTGCTGCATCAGCTTCGCCATCAGCATGGAATCCTTGCCGCCGGAGATGCACACGGCGATTTTGTCGCCGGGGGCGATCAGCTCATAGCGCTTGACGGCCGTCATGAACGGCGTCCAGAGCTCCTTGCGGTATTTGGTGATGATGCTCCGCTCAATCTTCTGGCAGGCGGTCAACGTGCGCGGCATGACGGATTCTCCTTGCATAGCTGGTCGAGGGTGTTCAGGAAGGCGTGAAGCTCCTCCTCCGTGGTCTGGTGGCTCAGGCTGACGCGGAAGGCCAACAGCGCGCGCCGGCGGCGCGGCCGGCCTGATGGAGCGAATTCGGGTTGCCGATCGCCCCGCGCTCGACGCGGACAAAGCGCTCAAGCACAGCCGGCTCAACCGGGGCATTCGCCGTATAATCCAGATAAATCAACAAAACATCTCCCATGAAACGGCGCAGCCGTCCTCCCGGCATGATGCCGGTTCCATCTCCGACGATGCGCCGCAAATCCCGCCGCTTTGCGTCCGAGGCCGGAGCTTTACAGCGGGATTGACAGAGGAATCAAACGTCCCTATTATATTTCCGATCGGCCCGCTATGTCAATCGGGATGTTATCCTCCGGCGGCGCGCCGGGAAAGGAGCAAAGCATGCAGGTTTTTGAGACAGAGGCGCTCGGACAGACGATCCGCGCGGAGATTACCCGGCTCGACGCGGGGCTCGACGTCGGCGTTTACGGCGGTCAGCGCACGCACGTCGGCGCCGTGACGCTGGCGGAGGCGGACGGCCGCTGCCGCACGCTCCTGCGCGAGGGGCATAGGGACGACGCCGTCAGCGAGCGGTTTGCCGCCGCGCTGGCCGCGCGCTTCGGCGTGCCGGTCTGCGTGCGCTGCGGCATCCACTATGACGGGATCGGCAAGGCGAAGATCGCGGCGATTCTCGCCGCCTGCGAGAAGCTGCTGGAGCAGGTGCTGGAAGGCGCGTAAGCAAAAACGGGGTTTGGGAACAGAATCCCCAAACCCCATTCTTTGTGTTGCAGCGGCTTAGAACAGCCCCGTGATCACGCCGTCGTCGGTCACGTCGATATTGACCGCCGCCGGCACCTTCGGCAGGCCCGGCATCGTCATGATGTCGCCGGCGAGCGCGACGACGAAGCCCGCGCCCGCGCTGACGCGCACCTGGCGGATCGTGAGGGTGAAGCCTTCCGGCGCGCCGAGCTTCTTGGGATCGTCGGAGAAGGAATACTGCGTCTTGGCGATGCACACGGGCATGCTGCCGCAGCCCTCGTCGGTCAGCTGCCGGATCGTCTTCATCGCGGCGGGGGCAAAGGCGACGTCCTTCGCGCCGTAGATGCGCGTAGCGACGGCGCGAATCTTGTCTGCCAGCGGCAGCTCGTCCGGATAGGTAAAGGAGAACTTCTCCGGCTCCGCCTGCGCGATCTCGTCGAGCACCAGGCGCGCCAGCTCGCGGCCGCCCTCGCCGCCCTTGGCCCAGACCTCGCAGAGCGCGACCTGCGCGCCCGTCTCGGCCGCGGCGCGGCGCACGAGCTCGATCTCCGCGTCGGTGTCGCTGGTGAAGCGGTTGAGCGCGACGACCGGGCGCAGGCCCCAGACCTCGCGGATGTTGCGCAGGTGGCGGCGCAGGTTGGCAAGGCCGCGCTCGAGCGCCTCCAGGTTCTCCGCGCCCAGATCGGCCTTGGCGACGCCGCCGTGGCTCTTGAGCGCGCGCACGGTCGCCACCAGCACGACGGCGCTGGGCGTCAGCCCCGCCATGCGGCACTTGATGTCGATGAACTTCTCCGCGCCCAAATCCGCGCCGAAGCCGGCCTCCGTCACGACGACATCCGCCAGGCGAAGCGCGGTCTTCGTCGCAATGACCGTGTTGCAGCCGTGGGCGATGTTCGCAAACGGGCCGCCATGGACGAACGCGGGCGTGCCGATCAGCGTCTGCACGAGGTTCGGGCGCAGCGCGTCGCGCAGCAGCGCCGCGACGGCGCCCTGGGCATGGATGTCGCCCGCAGTCACGGGCCTGTCGTCGTAGGTGCGCGCGACGACGATGCGCGCGATGCGCGCCTTGAGGTCGGCGATGGAGGAGGCAAGGCAGAGCGTCGCCATGATCTCGCTGGCGGTCGTGATGTCAAAGCCGTCCTCGCGCGGGGTGCCGTTGGCCTTGCCGCCCAGGCCGTCGAGGATATTGCGCAGCTGGCGGTCGTTCATGTCCATGCAGCGCTTCCAGGTCACGCGGCGCGGGTCAATTCCCAGCGGATTGCCCTGCTGGATGCTGTTGTCGACCATCGCGGCGAGCAGGTTGTTGGCCGCGGTGATGGCGTGCATGTCGCCGGTGAAGTGGAGGTTGATGTCCTCCATCGGGATGACCTGCGCATAGCCGCCGCCGGTCGCGCCGCCCTTCACGCCGAAGACAGGGCCCAGGGACGGCTCGCGCAGCGCGAGGCAGACGTTCTGGCCCTCCAGGTTCAGCGCGTCGGCCAGGCCGATGGAGACGGTCGTCTTGCCCTCGCCCGCGGGGGTCGGGTTGATCGCCGTGACGAGCACGAGCTTGCCCTTCGCCGGGCGCTCCTGCAGGGCGAGGTAGTCGACCTTCGCCTTGTAGCGGCCGTAGTGCTCCAGCAGCTCGCGCGGGACGCCCGCACGGTCGGCAATCTCGTCGATGGGCTTGGGGGTACAGGCCTGCGCGATTTCGATGTCACTTTTCATTGATCAGGAAACCTCCTTCATCCGGTGGCCTACAAAAAGGGCGCACCGATTGCTCAGTGCGCCCAGACGGTCGGCATAATAGCGCTTTCGCGCCGCGATACTTCCCTGTGGTTTGTCCACTTCCGTCAGTCATATCGCTGTGGCGTTAGCATAGCACAAACCGGCAAAGACGTCAAGAGGCGAATGCCCGCATCTTACCAGGTACGGGAGGCCATCGCGCGGAACTGCGCCACGGTGGTGGTGTGGGAGTTCAGGCCGCCGTCGACGGTCATGATCTGGCCGGTCACATAGGAGCTCTCGTCGGAGCCGAGGTAAACGCACAGGTGGCCGATATCCTCCGGGCAGCCATAGCGGTTGACCATGATGTTGCTCAGGAAGATGTCCTTGAGCGCCTGGGGCACATGCGCCTCGTTCTGCGGGGTCACGATGAGGCCCGGGCGGACGCAGTTGCAGCGGATGTTGCTCTTGCCGTACTGCAGCGCGACGGACTGGGTCAGCATATCGACGCCGGCCTTGGCGCAGGCATAGGCGGTGGAGCCGAGGTCGCCGGCGCAGGAGGCCATGGAGCCGATGTTGACGATGGAGCCGCCGTTCTCATTCTTCTGCATGTAGGGCAGCGCGCACTTGGTGGTGAAGAAGGTGCCGCGCATATCGCTCTGGAAGATGGCGTCCCACATCTCGATGGTCAGCTCGTCGACGCGGCCGTCCTTGAGCGCGACGTTGGCGGCGTTGTTGACCAGGACGTCAATCTTGCCGTACTTCTCGACGGTATCCGCCATGAGGGCCTCGATGCTCGCCGGATCAGTGATGTCCATGAAGTGATAGCTGGCCTCGCCGCCCGCCTTGACGATCTCGTCGACGACGGCCTGGCCCTTCTCCGCGCGGCGGCCGCAGATGACGACCTTCGCGCCCTCGGCCGCGTACAGCTTCGCGATGCCGATGCCGATGCCGCTGGTGGAGCCGGTAACGATGGCCACTTTGTCCTTGAGTCTGTTCATGGGAAACTCCTCCTTATCGTATGGTCATATTGTCTATCGCATGCTTCCATAGGGGGCGGCTATCGCAGCCCCTTTTGCTCAGTATAGCAAAACTGCACAGGGAAATCAAGCCAAATCCAAAGGAAAAAACAGCGGCTTGCAACTTTTTTCACAAAGATGGGCGCGATGACGGGCGCAAATTCAAAGATGGCATTGAAATTCTGTCTCTTTCGTGGTAAGATAGGGCAATACCTTCCCCGAAAATGGTGGTTCTGCGCTTCCATCCTGCAGTTTCGGGAAAGCGTCAAAGAAGAGGAGGCTGTTCACATGGATCGCGTGTTCAATTTTGCGCCGGGCCCGTCGATGCTGCCGCTGCCCGTGCTCGAGCAGGTGCAGCGCGAGCTGCTCTGCTACGGAAATACCGGCATGTCCGTCATGGAGATGAGCCATCGCTCCAAGATGTATCTGGAGATTTTTAGCCGCACGGTGGCCGACCTGCGTGACGTCATGGGCATCCCGGAGGGCTACAAGGTCATGTTCCTCCAGGGCGGTGCGACGGCGATGTTCGCCGCCGTGGCGATGAACCTCATGGACGGCGGCAAGGCCGACTATGTCGATTCCGGCAACTTCGCCCACAACGCGCTCGTGGAGGCGAAGAAATACGGCGAGGTCGTCGTCGCCGGCTCCTCCCGCGAGGACGGCTACAGCTATATCCCGGACTACACGCTCTCCCCGGACGCCAAATACGTCCACATCACGACGAACAACACCATCTACGGCACCCGCTGGGACCACATCCCGCAGACGAACGGCGTGCCGCTGGTCGCCGACATGTCCTCCAACATCCTCTCGGAGGTCTACGACGTCAGCAAATTCGGCGTCATCTACGCCGGCGCGCAGAAAAACGTCGCCCCCGCGGGCGTCGTCATCCTGATCGTGCGCGAGGATCTGCTGGGCCATGAGCTGCCCATCACCCCGAAGGTCATGAGCTTCCAAAAGATGGCTGACGCGGACAGCATGCTCAACACGCCCAACTGCTTCGGCATCTACGTCGCCGGGCTGACCTTCCAGTGGATCAAGGCGCAGGGCGGCGTCGCGGCGCTTGAAAAGGTCAACATCGAGAAGGCGAAGCTGCTCTACGACTTCCTCGACGAGAGCCGCCTCTTCAAGGGCACGGCCCGCGCGAAGGACCGCAGCCGCATGAACGTGACCTTCGTCACCGGCGACGCCGACAAGGACGCGCTCTTCGTCAAGGAAGCCGCGGCGCAGGGCCTTGTGAACCTCAAGGGCCACCGCATCGTCGGCGGCATGCGCGCGAGCATCTACAATGCCATGCCCATCGAGGGCGTTGAGAAGCTCGTCGCCTTCATGAAGGATTTCGAGGCGAAGAACGCCTGAGAAAGGATGGCCCGTCATGGCTTATCAGATCAAGACCCTCAACGCGATTTCCTCCGCGATCTACACCCAGCTCGGCGAGCAGTACAGCGTCAGCGACGACGCGCAGGCGCCGGACGCGATTCTCGTGCGCTCCGCCTCGATGCATGAGACGCCGATCCCCGACAGCGTGCTGAGCATCGCGCGCGCCGGCGCGGGCTACAACAACATCCCCGTCGACGCCTGCTCCGAGCGCGGCATCTGCGTCTTCAACACGCCGGGCGCCAACGCCAATGCCGTCTGTGAGATGGTGCTTTGCGGCCTGCTGCTCTCCTGCCGCGACGTCGTGGGCGGCATCGAGTGGGCGCGCACGCTCAAGGGCCAGGGCGACCAGGTCGAAAAGGCCGTCGAGAAGGGCAAGAAGGCCTTCGTCGGCCCGGAGCTGCGCGGCAAGACGCTGGGCGTCATCGGCCTGGGCGCCATCGGCGTGCTCGTCGCCAACGCCGCGGCCTCGCTGGGCATGAACGTCGTGGGCTATGACCCGATGATCTCCGTCGAGCACGCGTGGAAGCTCTCCCGCGACATCCGCCGCGAGAATTCGCTCGACGCGCTCTTCTCCGCCTGCGACTTCGTGACCGTGCATGTGCCGCTGAGCGACAAGACCCGCGGCATGATCGGCAGGCGCGCGCTGTCGCTGTGCCGCAAGGGCGTGCGCATCATGAACTTCGCGCGCGGCGGCCTCGTCGACGAGGAGGCGCTCATCGCCGCGCTGGGCGACGGCCGCGTCGCCTGCTATGTGACCGACTTCCCCAGCGACGCGCTCATCGGCCTGCCCGGCGTCATCGCGATCCCGCATCTGGGCGCCTCCACACCCGAGAGCGAGGAGAACTGCGCCGTCATGGCCGCCGCGCAGACCCGCGACTTCCTCGAGTCCGGCATCATCCGCAACAGCGTCAACCTGCCCGCCGTCGACGTCGCACCGGCCGTCAAGCCGCGCCTTTTGTGCATCCACGAGAACGTGCCCAACGTCCTGGGATCGATCACCTCAGCGGTCGCCTCCTTCGGCCTGAACATCTCCGACCTGGTCAACCGCTCCCGCGGTGCGATGGCCGTCTCCGTCGTGGATATCGACGAGGTGCCGGAAGGCGTCCGCGGGGCGCTTGTCGACAAGGCAAAGGCCATCGCCGGCATGAAGCGCGTGCGCCTGCTGGGCGTGTGAGCGCCGGGATGCGCCGCTGAAAGCAATATTTGAGGGTCTTCTCCTCCTGTACGGGGAGAGGACCCTTTTGGTGTGCGCCGGAGGACAATGCGTGATATAAAATTGACCGAATGAAAACCATCGCAAAGACGAATGGCGCAAAGTCGCCCGGGCCGATTGACGAAAAAACGATTATCACTTACAATTCCCATGCTGTTTACGGCCTGCTGATCCCCGGCGCCCGGTCAGCAGGCCCATCCCCTCCAGGGGTCTTGTCCGTTTCTTTCCGCACGGCGCGCACGCAGCCGTCGCGCCGGACACCGCATGAAGGCGAACACGAAAGGTATTTTTTCCCCCATGAGCGATCCCGTCGTCGGCATTCTCGGCCTCATTTGCATCATCACCATCGTCGTCACACTTTTCAAAGGCAAGACGCAGCCCGCCATCGCCTTCATCGTCTTCCCGACGATCCTGGGCCTGATTCTGGTTCTCGGCGGCCGTTACAGCTTTGACAACCTCGCAACGATGATCAAATCCGGCTTTAACAGCACCGGCCCCACCGCCGCGCTGTTCGTCTTCTCGGTGCTGTATTTCGGCATCATGACGGACGCGGGCATGTTCGACGCGATCATCGGCAAGCTGATGGGGCTCGTCGGGGACAACGTCATCGGCGTCGCGCTGGTGACGGCGGTCATCGCGCTGGTCGGCCATCTGGACGGCGGCGGCGCTGGCCGGCTGGCAGGAGAAGCGCCGCGGCGCGGACCTGCACGGCAGCCTCGCGCAGACCGAGGGCGCCGTTGAGGTCGAGGAGCAGAAGGCCGGCGAGGTCAACGAGCTGGCTCGCCCGAAGCTCTTCCTGTTCAACATCCTGCTGACCGTGGCCGTCATCGCGCTGCTGATCTGGGATGTGTTCCCCAGCTATTTCCCCTTCATGCTGGGCGTCGCCATCGCGCTGTTTGTCAACTACGACTTCACCGCGAAGATGCACAAGAAGATCATCAACCTGCACGCCGGCCCCGCGCTGATGACGCGCCTGTTTTCCCCCTACCGCACCCTCACGCGCGTCTCCCCGCTGCGCAGATACATCCGCTCGGGGTAGGCCTCCAGCGCGTTGAACTCGAAGAAGACCTCCTTTGCGCCCACGTCGGTCAGGCCCCGCGCGCCGGACATCGCCGCCTCCAGCACGTTGTCCTCCCCGTCGGTCAGGACGGCGTGCCTGGCCCAGCGGGCGTTGACCTCCGCCGCGCTCCAGTTGCGGTCGACTGCAAACATTCCCGCCGCCGTGCGCCGGTCGCGCTCCGCCTGCGCATCAACCGCCTCCGGCCTGGGCTCCATCGTCACGCACAGATACAGCCGCACGGAGGCATAGATGATGTGGACGCCGGAGGCGACGCTCTCCCCGAGATCCGTGAGCGCGCGCAGCGTCTGCGTCGTGCTGCCCGGAACCGGGCGCTCGCGCCGCCTCCTGGGCGGGTCAAAGAGCCGGGAAAGGTCGTCTGCGTGAATGCCGAACATGCCGATGCCTCCTGTGTACGCCTGCTCCGGCGCGCCTCGCCGCCGGGCCTCTGTCTCTTTATCCCTTTAGACGCGCAAAACCTGACAGCTTTTGCGCGCGGCGGCGCATTTTGGAAAAACTCCAACGCGCGGCAGGCAGAAACCGATTTCGGAGGCCGTCACAGGCACAAAAAAAGAGAGTCCGGGGAAACTGATCCCCGGATTCCCTTCTTTGCTTGTATCCGATCGTTTGGAAGCATCTCAGTTCTCCTCCAGGAGCGACCAGAACGCCTCGACGATCGCGCATTCCGTGCGGCTGAGGCCATGCTCCTCCCAGGCCGGATGCGCCGCGCTCTCCTTCATGGCTCAGATGCGCGCGGCGACGAGGTCGCCCATCTGTGTACAGCCGACCCTCGTGCAGCCCTCGGAGAGGATGTCGCCCGTGCGATAGCCCTCGTCAAGCACCTGGGTGACGGCCTGCTCGATGGCCGCGGCCTCGGCCTCCAGGCCCAGGCTGTGGCGCAGCAGCAGCGCGCCGGAGAGGATCGTGCCCAGCGGGTTGGCGATATCCCGGCCGGCGATGTCGGGCGCGGAGCCGTGAATCGGCTCATACAATCCGCGCGTGCCGCTGCCCAGGCTCGCGGAGGGCATCATGCCCAGGCTTCCCGCGATGGCGGCGCTCTCGTCGGAGAGGATGTCGCCGAAGAGGTTGCCGGTGATCATGACGTCGAACTGGCTCGGGCGCAGGATGAGCTGCATCGCGGCGTTGTCGACGTACATATAGCTGACCTCGACCTCGGGATAGTCCCTGGCGACCTTCGCGACGGTCTCGCGCCAGAGGCGGGAGCATTCGAGCACATTCGCCTTGTCCACCGAGCAGAGCTTGCCGCGGCGCTTCTTCGCCATCTCAAAGCCGATGCGCGCGAGGCGCTCGACCTCCATCTCGGAATAGGCCATCTCGTCGGTCGCGGCCTTTCGGTCCTCGCTGCGCCAGCGCTTGCCGAAGTAGATGTCGCCGGTCAGCTCGCGCAGGATCATGATGTCGATCGGCTCGCTGATGATGTCCGGGCGCAGCGGGCAGGCGCCCGCCAGCTGCGGATGGATCGTGCAGGGGCGAAGGTTGGCGAACACCTGCATGCCCTTGCGCAGGGCGAGCAGGCCCTTCTCCGGGCGACGGGCGGCCTCCACGCCGTCCCACTTCGGGCCGCCGACGCTGCCCATGAGCACGGCGTCCGCCGCGTTGCAGGCCGCGAGCGTCTCCTCGGTCAGCGGAACGCCGAAGGCATCGATGGAGGCGCCGCCGAGCCTGCGCTCGTCAAAACGGAAGGTATGACCGTACTTGGCCGCGACGGCCTGAAGCACCTTGACGGCCTGCGCGATGATCTCCGGGCCGATGTAATCGCCCGGGAGGGTGACGATATTTGCGTTCATGCTCACGCCTCCATCCGCTTGCGCACGACCGCGGCGATGCCGCCGCTTTTGATGATCTCCTGGATGAACGGCGGGAAGGGCGCGGCGGTGAA
>SFFC01000014.1 GCA_004556985.1 Clostridiales bacterium
AAAACGTAGTCTCAGAGCAGGCTGCACAGCAGCCTACGATTGAGACGGGTTCAATCCGCACGGCATGAATTCCATCGCAACCCCGTCTGAAACAAAAACGAGTGCTGCGGCATCCCTTCCCTTTCCCGGGAAACCGATGCCGCAGCGCTCATTGTATTGGGGTCTGCGTGTGAATGCCTTATGGCGCCTCCGCCCGGAAGAACACGCGCATCACGTTGTATAGGTCGATCCTCCAGCTCTCCAGGTTGTGCCGCTTGCCGGGCTTGTCGGCAAAGCAGCAGTTTTCGCCCTCCCGCAGCAGCTGGGGGCAGAGCCTGAGCATCAGCCCATAGCCGCGCAGATGGTCGTCGTGCGAGCCGTCGAGCGTGCCGTTGCCGTTATACCAGTACAGCGGCGGAAAGTCCGCGTAGGCGGTATTCATCGACTCCGCGATAGCGTAGGCGTTGGAATAATAGCCGGAGAAGCAGCCGACATAGCCGATCATGTCCAGGCAGCCCATCAGCACGGACGACCAGCCCGCCTCCGAGCCCAGCGACAGCCCGGCGTAGGCGCGGTGGGCGCGGCTGCGCGTCAGGCTCTCCTGTGACATGTCGCCGAGCGCCCAGGTCGAATACCGGCTCTCCACGGCGGGGATCAGGTCGCCACGCAGCTCATAGCGAAACGTCCCGGTGCCGTTGAGGCCGCCGTTTTTTTCGCTCGCCAGGCAGGGCGTCACGACGATTACCGGCGGGCAAAGCCCCTGCGCGATCATCCCGTCGAGCAGGGCCCGCGCGCCGTTTTCCTCCGAGAGCCAGTAGCGCTCGTCCTCCCCCGCGCCATGCATCAGGTAGAGCACGTCATAGCGCTGCGCGCTGTCATAGCCATAGGGCAGGTAGACGCAGGCCCTGCCGGTGCCCGCCCGGCCGGGGTTGCCGCGCTTGTCGTAGACGAAGGTCTCGTATTCGATGCGCTCGACGCTGCCCTGCTGCGCGCACGGAGCGAGCAGCGCCTCCGGCACGGCGGAAAGCTCAAACGCCGCCGGCTCCGCGCGGGCGCAGGCAAGCAGCGCCAGCAGGAGCAGCGCGGGGATGACCGTCCTTCGCTTCATGGCCTTACGGGACGAGCGTGCAGAAGTAGATGCAGTCGCCGACCATCCGCTTCTTCGTGTTCGTGACATTGTTGAGCTTCTCGTCGTTGAGGATCACGGCCGCGGAGTTGCCGCCGTCCAGGTTATAGGCCTGCACGGCGCCCAGCTCCTTGCACAGGTTCGCCATCTGCAGAATCGTCACACCGGCGGAGTTTTCGCCCGACGGGCCCTCCGTGCAGACGACCATGTAGGAGAGCGTGTCGATCTGGCACAGCGCCAGGCGCTGGGTCTGCTTGTTCTTGCCGATATCGACCTCGGAGGCCTGCACCTCCTCGTTGGTGATCACGACGCCGTCCTTGACCAGCCAGGGGCCGAAGCAGAACGCGTGAATCACGTTGCCCTCGAAGGCCTCGTAATCCGCCGCCGTCGTCGAGGGCAGGATCGTGAAATCGCCCTTGTCGTCGATGATCAGCGTGTCGCGGTTCTTCGTCGGGCGGAAGCGGAGCTGCTCGCCGTTGCGCACGACGATGCCCTGATTGTGATAATTGAAATAGTCGCCGTTGATCGTCAGCACGCCATCATACCGCTCCGCCAGCGTCAGCACGGTCGCCGTCGCCTTGGAGGGATAGTCCGCCGCGAGGCCGCAGCGGATCTGGCTCGGATCCGTCAGCGTGATATAGACGGCCATGTAGTCGGTGTCGAGCGTGCGCGAGCGCTCGATGCGGATGTCGATCGAGTCGTCGTGGTAGCCCGCCTTGTCCGGCAGAAAGCCCTCCTGATGCGGCGGATAGGGCGCGCTCTCGAAGCTGTAGGGAATCGGTTCAAACGCCGTCTCGGCGGCCGCGCAGACCGTCAGCGCGGCAAGCAGCGCCATCAGCAGCGCCATAGCCCATCGTTTCATTTCTCTCTCCCCGCCGGCGCGGCGCCGGCCCGGTCCTTGTGAAAACAGCTGCCGCGGGTCTTCCGGTTCTCCCGCTCACAGGCCGCTGTACTGCGAAAACTCCTCGTAGCTGTCGTAGATGCAGACGTACTTGCCGCCCGTGGAGAAGGCCATGTGGTTCGCGTCGCAGGCCGGGACCTCGTGATCCATGTCGTATTGGTCGAAGATCGCGAAGATCCGCCCCTCGCCCGGCGTGAAGTCGAAATGATCCGTCCGCTGGAGCCATTCGCCGATGTTGCCCTGCTCCCAGCTCTCGACCATGTAGACGTCGATCTTCCCATCGCTCAGCTCGGTGAGCACGTTGGCGTTCCAGAAAGTCGCGTAGCCCGTCGTGCAGTCCTCCTCAAGCAGGACCTGCGCGATCTGCTCCAGCTCATTGGGCGTCTTGTTTAGCTCCAGATCGCGGTAGGCGGCGTTGCCCAGCAGGAACATCGCGACCAGCGCCAGCATCGGCACGACGCGCAGGCCGCGCAGGCGGCAGGCGAAGCGGTCCAGTGCCCAAAAGAGCGAGAAGACCATCAGCAGCGCCGCCGGCATGTAGTAGCTGACGGAGTAGTTGTAGGTCGACGTGCCGTCGTTTTCAATCGTCAGCACATTGATCAGGATGCCCACCGCCAGCGCCGCCGGGATGAAAATCGCCAGCATCCGCTCTCTCGGGCTGAGCTCCATGCGCAGCAGCAGCACGATCGCCGCGACGCAGAGCACGGGCAGCGCCACCGCGAACACGGAAACGAGGCCCTCGCGTGAGAGCAGCAGCACGTCGCCGCGATAGCCGAAGAAGCTCATCAGGCTTTGCAGCTGGTCGGTCAGCATCTCGGGCGTCAGCGCGCGCAGCGTCGTCTCGCTGAACTGCTCATACCAGAACATGCGCGAGAGCACGTTCTCGTTGATCAGGTAGCCCACGAGCGTCGCCGCCGTGCACAGCAGGCTGCCCGCGGCGATGCGCGCCTCGGGCCGGGAGACGGCCTGACGCAGGCTCTCGCAACGGCGCGCCTCCAGGTAGAACGCCAGCACGCCTGCCATCAGCAGCGGCGCGACGCAGACCATCAGCATGCGCACGCCGCCCAGGCCGCCCCACACACCCAACAGGATCAGCAAAACGGGTTCCCGCCAGCGCCGCTTGTCCATGCGCAGCACGAGGCCCAGCTCCACAAACGTCAGGATGACGCAGCCGGTGTAGAAGCCGCCGTAGACGAGCGTGAACGAGTTGTACGGCGTGACCGGGAGGATCAGCGCGGCAGCGCACAGCAGCGACGCGGCGCTCGAGGCGCCCAGCCCCGTCGCCAGATAGCAAAGCGACGCCGCGACGCCGCACAGCAGCACGGCGATGGAGAACGTCCGCGCGGCGTGCCAATCCGAAAACAGCCGCAGCGCGAGCTGATAGACCGGCACGGGGCTGACGATGCGCAGCTCCGTCGAGTAGAACCAGCTGTCCGTCACGAGCTTGCCCTCCTCGTTGAGCAGCTGCGCCAGCAGAAACTCCGAGGAGATGTCCGAGTCGAGGTTGTGCTCGCCGTAGACCCAGTAGACGCCCACAGAGACGGCCAGGCAGAGCGCAAAGACGAGCAGCGGCCAGAGCCTTGAAAGTCCCTTTTTCATTTTCTTCATCGCGTTCCTTCCTCCCTTGTCCCCGTCATGGGCTTTGCCGCCTGCTGCGGCGCGCGCAGCGCCGCGCCAACGCTTTTCACCAGCGCAAGGCATGCCAGCGCCGTCAGCAGATAGCAGACATCCATCGGCCACGCCTCAAGCCAGACGATCTTCTTTTCCAGCGCGAATTCCATCGCGACGACGACGCCCACGCTGGCCAGCGTCCCCAGGATCGGGGCAAGCAGACGCACGGGGCGCGTTTTCTCCATCCGCACACAGCCATAGACCAGCAGCGCCACCGCAACCAGCGCGCCGAGCACCTGACTCACGCGCACGAAGCCGAAGCGGAGCACGGCGTCCTGTCTCAGGCTCTCGCAGAGAATCTGCGCGGCGCACAGATCAAGCAGCGCCCGCAGCGCGGTATCGCCGGAGCACTCCCCTTCGCCGCGGCGCAGCGCGTGCAGCGCGATGACGAGCGCCAGCAGCGCCTCGAGCACGAAGATCGCCCAGCTCCACTCGCCGTACATGTCCTGCACAGCGAAGGGGAAGCGCAGCAGGCCGTCAAATTCCTGCGGATGGAACAGGCTCATGCCGTTCATCGGGTCAAACCAGTCCTCGACATACCAGCCGTAGCCCTGGCCGACCAGGCCCTCCGCCAGCCGGGCGAGCGCGATGACCAGCGCCGCGGGCGCGCAGAGCGCATCCGCAATCCTGCCCCAGGGCTGGCGCGTGCGCCTCGCCGTCAGCGCGAGGGCCATAACGCCGCCCAGCAGCGCGCCGAAGAGCGTATAGCCGCCGCCGGTAAAGTCGAAGAAATAGGCGATGCCCCGGCGCGAAAAGCCCTCCAGGCAGATCAGGCAGTAGAGCAGCCGGGCAAAGAGAAAGGAAAGCGGCAGGCCAAAGACCGCGAATACGCTCACGGTCTGCGCCGCAAGGCCCCGGCGCGCACAGAGCGCGCGGGCCCAAAAAAGACCAATCAGGACAGCCCCTGCGACCGCGAGGCCGTAGGGATAGATCCTGATTGCCGAGCTATCGATCATGTGTCTCTCCTGTCGGGAACCTGCCGCGCGCACAGCGCCATCACGACGCACAGCGCGATCATGACGGCATAGAGCACGGCGTTGGGGATATTCGTCTTGTCCTGCGCCCATTCGGCGATGCCGATGCCGGCGGCGCACAGCAGCACAGCGAGCGCGCGCATGCTCATCGCCCGGCGGCCCCGGGGCCTGGCGCGCAGCAGCGCGATCGCCAGAATCGCCAGCGCGGCGAAGATCTGCGTCACGCGGACGAAGCCGATGCGCAGGCAGTTGTCGCTGCGCAGGTTTTCCAGCGGAATCTGGCAGCAGCAAAGCAGCAGCAGCGCCGTCATGAAGCGCCCGCCCGGCGCGCGCTTGTTCATGCGCGAGACGGCGAAGAGAATCGCCAGCGCGGCGGCGGCCTCATAGACGAAGACCGCGAGGTTCCACTCGCCATACTGATTTGCCGCGGCGAGCGGAAAGAAGCAGAAGGCCTCCTGCTCGACCACGGAGCCGATGCCCTCGCCGGTGAAGATTTCCGCCAGGCGGCAAACCGCCAGCGCGGCGAGCCCCGGCGTGACGAGCTCGTCAAGCGCAGCGCCCACGGGCACGCGCGCGCGCTGCGCCAGCAGCGCCGCGCACAGGCACGCGCCCGCGACGGCGCCCGCCATCAGGCATCCGCCCGCGCGCGGATCGAAAACCGCGGCCAGGCCGTAATCGTAGAGGAAGAGGTCGAAGCTGAAGAGGACATAGAGCAGCCGCGCGCCCGCGAGCGAGGAAAGCGGCACGAGCACAGCCATCTGCCAGGCCGGCACGCCGCGCCCGACGCCGCCCCGGCGTCGCGCCAGCAGGAAGAGGCCGGCGGCGAGAAGCGCCGCCAGCAGGATGCACAGGAAATACGGCGCCATCGCGCCGGTTTGTACGTTTGCCATGAGATGCTCCGTTGACATGCGATGCGAGGGGATTACTGCGCGTCGTGCGCAGAGGCGAAGTAGAGGATATCCGAGATCTTGCGCAGGTCGGGGTTCCTGTGGATGCGCTTGTTGTTGAAGATGACGTTCGTGGAGCCGCCGCCGTCGAGGTTGTAGGCCAGGCGGCAGTCGGGGAAGAGCTCCGCGATGTATTCGGCGAACGTCGCCAGCGACATGCCGTAGGAGGCGTCGGACTTGCCGTCGCACTCGACGATCGCGTATTCGAGCTCATCCAGCTGCACGATGGCGACGCGCTGCATCTTGTAGCGGGACTGGTAGAGGTCGGTGATGGTATCCGTGAACGCCTCGCCATTGATCGCCAGCACCGGGCCGAAGGTGAAGGAGTTGACGACCTGCCTGTCCGCCGGGAATTCGCTTTGGAGGAAGTCGTCAAGGCTCTCGTTGGTCGCCATGAGCACATAGTGGAAATTGCCCAGGTCGTCGATGATGAGCACGTCCCGCGTGCCGTCGCACTGACGGCGATATTCGACACCCTGACGGACGACGTAGCCGAAGTCGTAATAATACTTGAAGAAGTCGCCGTTGACCGCCGCGACGGCGTTGACGTGCTCCGCCATCGTCTCGGCCTTGACGTAGGTGCGGTCGTCATAGCGGTCCTTGCTCATGCAGGTGCGGATCTGCGAGGGATCCGCGATCTTGATGCGCACGATGTGGCAGGGCAGCTTGCCGACCATCTGCTCCTCGGTCGTGACGTGGATGGTGTCGTCGAGGTACTCCGTCTCGGAGAGGAAGCCCTCCTCCAGCAACGCGCTGCCCGGGACGAGCTGGTCAAGCGGCAGCACGCCCGGCTCCGCGAGCGCCGGAGACGAGAGCAGCAGCGGAAGCAGCAGCAGGAAAAGGGCGATCAGAATGCGCCTCAGCGCCGTGCGGTTCATTGGGGTTCCTCCTCGTTGTTGTCGCTGTCGAAGGGTTCATAGACGCCGGTGTGGAAGATGCGATAGATCACGTCGTAGCGCGGATGCTCGCGCCAGCCCTCGCCGGTGGGATGCTCCTTCCAGCCGATTGCGCAATTTGGCAGCGCGGCCTCAAGCGCCTCGCGCTGCGCGTTGGTCAGATAGCCGTCCATGCACAGGCGAAAGCGCTCAAGCCCCGTCAGGCCGTAGAGCGGCGTCAGGTCGGTGATGTCGTTGTTGCTCAGGTTGAGGTCGACCAGGCTCGTCAGGTTCGCCAGCGGCGTGATGTCCGTGAACTTGTTGGTGAACAGCTCGAGGTACTCAAGCTGCGTCAGCTGCGAGAGCACGGAGATGTCCCTGATGTCGTTGCAGGCGAGGATCAGCACCTTGAGCTGGGGATGATCCAGCAGGAAGCTGATGTCCACGATCGCGTTGTGCCCCAGGTCAAGCGCCTCGAGCTTCGTGCAAAAGCGCAGCGCGTAGAAGTCGCGCGTTTTGTGTTCCGTGTCCCTCTTCGGGTTGTGCAGCGTCGAAAAGGCTGTCGCGTCGGTGCGCAGCGTGTGGTTGCCCACGCGCACGGTGAAGCCGAACTCGATCTGCGGATAGCCGTCAAAGAGCCTGTCCATGTCGTCATTGGACAGGCGGCTCTCATACAGGTCGACCTTTTGGAGGCTGGGCATCGCCTCGATCAGCTCAATCAGCGCGTCGACGTCCTTCACCTTCGTGCTGCCGAAGTCGATCGCCGTGTCCTGCGTGTCCACCGTGATGCCGCACATCGTGATGGGCTCCGCCGCGGCGCAGGCAAACGCAAGGCACAGCGCCAGCAGCGTGGCAGAGAAAGCATGCCTCTTCATGGCCCTCCCCATTCCTCCCGGCATCACAGGGTCAGCCAGATCGCCGGGCGCAGCGCGCCGGATTCGTCATACACGCGGTTGCTGGTGATGGTGCCGCGCGTGCGCACGCTGGCGGCGCAGCTCCTGTAGTAGCCCGGCGTGCGCAGCCACCACCAGGTGGTCTTCACGCCGTCGATGTCGTAGGTCGAGGATTCCCAGGCGCCGCGCGCGTGCGCGTAGGCCGTCGGGATCACCATGCGGGACTCATAGGTCGGGAAATACTGCTCGACCTCGTCGCGGCTGAGCAGGAAGACGCGGTCCTCGGTGTCCGGGCCGCCCCAGTTGTACTTCTTGTAGGAGGGGTTGCTGAGCGTAACCGTCGCGATGGACGCGGCCTCCTCGTCGTCAAACGCTGCCGCGAGAAACTCGCTGTTGAGCCAGGCGCGGATCTCGGATTTCTCCCACGTCGGGAAGGACGTCTCGCGCTGGCCGGAATGGTAGTTGTGCGCGTCAATCGCGTAGCGCGTGAGCAGCAGGGCCTTGCCGTCCTGCACATCGAGCACCATCCATTCGATCGGCTCCTTGCCGTTGCTCTCATCGTTGTCCTGCTCGTAGTGGCCGAAGGTCACGATATCGCCCACGTTCGCGGCGATCCCCGCCGCGGCAGTCTCCTCCGCCAGCGCGCCGGCGCACAGCAGCGCGAGCATCAGCGCCGCGCAAACCATCATCCATTTTTTCATCGTCAGAATGTCCACCTTTCTTTTCCAAAACGGCTGTGCCGTTTCAAGGCCCGGCCCCGCCGCGCCTTGTTGCATATACCTCGTGATTTTATACGTCATCACGATTGAGATTATAACATTTTCGCCTCCCAAAGTCTACCTTTCCTCCCCGCTTTCGCCGTTTCTTTCGGAAATTTTCTCGCCTCCGGGCAGGCGAAAGGCCGCCCCGTTTCCCGCAAGGGGAACGAAGCGGCCCGGCATCAGTCAAGTGTGAATTCGGTTTTGAGCAAATCCTCGTCCCGGGAGCTGTGACCGATCATCAGCTCAAAGCACCCCGGCTCGACAACGCGCTGCTCCTGCCGGTTGACGAGCGAGAAATCCATCCGGTCGAAGGTAAAGCGCACGGTTCTTTCCTCGCCCGGCTCAAGGGCGACCTGCTCAAAGGCGATGAGCCGGCGCACGGGCGTGAGCACCGAGGAGACGCAGTCCCTGACGTAGACCTGCACGGTCTCAAGGCCCGGCCGATGACCCGTGTTGCGCACGCGCACGGAGGCGGTCAGCGCCTGCGCGTCCATCGTCAGGCCATCGTAGGCGAACGCCGTGTAGGAGAGGCCCTCGCCGAAGGCGTAGAGCGGCGTCGCCGGCAAATCGCAGTAGCGGCTCTCCTGCGTGCCCCAGCGGGGATGCCAGCCCGGCAGCGCGTTGTAGTAGACCGGCACCTGGCCGGAATGCCTCGGAAAGGAGACCGGCAGGCGGCCGGAGGGGTTGAATTCCCCGAAGAGCGCCTCGGCGACCGCCTGACCGCCATGCGCGCCGCCGTTGAACGCGCAGACGACCGCGTTCGCGCGCGCCGCAGCGGCCTCAATCGCCAGCGGCTTGGAGGCAAGCAGCACCGTGATCAGCGGGATGCCCAGCGCGAGCAGGCGCTCAAGCAGCTCCTCCTGCCGCCCGGAGAGGGCGAGGTCCGCGCGGTCCTTCGTCTCGCCGACCTGGCTGATCTCGTCGCCGACGGCCAGCACAATCAGCTCGGCCCCCTCGGCCGCGCGCACGGCCGCGTCCAGGTCGTCCAGATCGGAGGGCACTGCGCCGCAGCCGCGCGCATAGGTCAGCTCCGCGCCCCGCGCGGCGCACAGCGCCTCCATCCCCTCGCGGATGGTCGTGTACGGGCGCACGGGCACATGCTCCGGGTCGGGCAGCGGATGGGTGAAATACGTCCAGTCGCCGACCTGCGCGCGGATGTCGTCGGCGTTGGCGCCGATGAGCGCGATGCGCCGGGTCTGCGGGCCGATCGGGAGCACGCCGTCGTTTTTGAGCAGCGTGACGCTCCGGCGCGCGGCCTCCAGCGCCGTCTGCTGATGCTCCGCGCAGCCGATGCAGGCGCGGTCGCCCTCCTTCTCGGGATGCTCAAGCAGCCCCATCTCCACCTTGACGCTCAGGATATGGCGGACGGCCTCGTCGAGCACGCGCTCCTCAAGCCGTCCCTCACGCACGAGGCGGATAGCGCTCTCGTAAAACTCGAGGCTCGACATGATCATGTCGTTGCCGGCCTGCGCGGCCAGGGCGCTCGCCTCCAGCGCATCCGCGGCGACATGCTGCTTGTCCACCAGGCTGGTCACGTTCTGCCAGTCCGTGACGACAAAGCCTTCAAAGCCCATCTCCCCGCGCAGCACGTCGCGCAGCGCGTGGGCATCGGCGGTCAGCGGCGTGCCATCCAGCGAGCCGTAGGCCGTCATGAACGTCGCGCAGCCCGCGTCGACCGCCCTTTGAAACGGCGGCAGGAAGACCTCGCGCGCCTTGCGCCAGGTGATCTCCGAGTCGCAGGCGTCCCGCGCGCCGACCGCCTCGCCATAGGCCAGGTAGTGCTTGGCGCAGGCGAGGATGCTGTCCGGCGCGGCGAGGTCGTCGCCCTGATAACCGCGGATGAGCGCCGCGGCCAGCTCGCCGGTCAGATGCGGATCCTCGCCGAAGGTCTCGTTCACGCGGCCCCAGCGCGGGTCTCGCGCCAGGCACAGCAGCGGGGAGAACGTCCAGTGCAGCCCGTCCGCGGCGACCTCGCGCGCCGTCACGCGGCCCATCCGGCGCACGAGCTCCGGATCCCACGCGCAGGCGCAGGCCAGCTGCGTCGGGAAGACGGTCGCATGGTCGTTGAGCGCATGGCCGCGCACGGCGTCGATGCCAAAGAGCACGGGAATGCCAAGACGGCTCTCGCAGGCGGCGCGCTGAATCTCGCGCGCGTCGTCGCCCAGCACATGCAGAAACGAGCCCGCACCGCGCCTTGCCCAGCGCAGCGCCTCCTCGCGCCCGACCATCGCATAGGGCACCTGCACCATCTGCGCGGCCTTCTCCTCCAGGGTCATGCGCGCGAGCAGCGCGTCGACGCGCTCCTTGACATCGGCTTTCATGGCGGCATCCTCCTTCAGTCGCAGAAAATCGCCGGGTCAGCCCTTCGCCGCGGCGGAGCGCGTGAAGTACGTCATGCCGCGCAGGCCCATGATCCGCAGGCTGTACGCGCCCGCGCGGGCATGGAAGGTCTCGCCGCTCTCCGCGGTCAGCTCCTGCGCGCCCTGCACGTCCTCCGCCGTCAGGTAGACATCCACGGCGCGCGCGCTGCGGTTGATCAGCGTGACGGCGCAGGCATCCTCCGCCGGCTTGCCCAGCGCATCCACGCCGCCGCTGATCGTGCGGATGACGCCGAAGACATCGTCGTCCGGCGCGATATAGGCGCATTCGCCCGTGCGCAGCTCGGGATGCGCCTTGCGCATCGCGATCAGCCGGCGGTAGTAGGCGAGCATCTGCTGATCCTCCCGGCCCCAGGGATACGTCCGCCGGCAGAAGGGATCAGCGCAGCCCTCCAGAGCGGCCTCGTCGGCGTAGTAGACGCAGGGCATGCCGGGCACGCTCATGAGCACGCGCAGCATCATGTGCTCGCGCAGCGTGCCGACCATGCGCTCTTCCTGGGTGAGGCTGTGCAGCGCGCGCTGGGCGCGCGGGATATCGCTGCCGTCGTTGCCAGCGAGCACGTTGAGGATGCGCGGCCTGTCGTGGCTGCCCATCAGGTTCATGAGCGCGTAGAGGAAGGGCTTCGGGTAATTCTGGTTGAGCGAGGAGAGCGTGCGCGCGACGTCGCCCGCCGTGCGCCGGCCCATCAGAAAGTCGATCAGCGCCTCGCGCAGCGGGTAGTTCATGACGCTGTCGAGCGTGTCGCCCAGCACATAGGAGCGGATCTGGCCGTAGGAGACCTTGTGGCTGGCGTCCTCCCAGACCTCGCCCAGCACGGCGCAGTCCTCGCCGACGGACTTGACCTCCCGGCGCAGCTCGCGCAGAAACTCCATCGGCAGCTCGTCGGCAACGTCCAGCCGCCAGCCGCTGGTGCCCTGGCGCGGCCAGTGCTTGACGACGGCGTCCTCGCCGTTCAGGATGTAGCGCCGGTAATCCTCGTCCATCTCGCGCACGTTGGGCAGCGTCTTGAAGCCCCACCAGCAGTCGTAGTCATCCGGCCAATGCCGGAAGGTGAACCACTTGGCGTAGGGCGAGTCGGGATCGCGGTAGGCGCCGACCTTCTCGCCGTGCGTGCCGCGGCGGTTGAAATACACGCTGTCGTCGCCGACGTGGGAGAACACGCCGTCGAGCATCACGCGGATGCCGAGCTTGCCCGCCTCCTCGCACAGCGCGCGCAGCGTCTCCTCGTCGCCGAACATCGGGTCGACGCGCATGTAGTCGCTGGTGTCGTATTTATGGTTGGTGCGCCCCTCGAAGATCGGGTTGAAGTAGAGCACGGTCACGCCCAGCTCCTTGAGGTAGGAAAGCTTCTGGCGCACGCCCTCGAGGGTACCGCCGTAGAAGTCGTTGGCGAAGTTGTCGCCGTTTTCGGAGATGTTGAGGAAGGGCATCTCGTCCCATGCCTCGTGGAGCATGATGTTCTGCCCGTCCTTGGCGTGCAGAAGCGCGTCCGTCCCCTCGCCCTTGAAGAAGCGGTCGACCATGATCTGGTACATCACGCCCTCGTGCATCCAGTCGGGCGTTTTGTAGTCCGGGTCATAGACGGTGATCTGGAAGCTCTCCTCGCTGCCCATCCTGCCCTCGCCGCAGCCGGTGTGGTCATCCGGCGCGCCGAGCACGAGGCGCCGCCCGTCCAGCATCGCCTCAAATCTATACCAGTACAGGCAGGGCGTGCTGCTCACGGCGATCTGTGCCTCATAATACTGCTTGCCGCCGCGCAGGCCGAGCGGGCGCATCGGGAAGCGATGCTCCTCGCCGTCCCAGACGCGCAGCTCGACGCGCTGGAGCTTCTCCTTGCCCACGGCGGACAGCCGCAGGCGCACCTGCGTGCCCGCGGGCAGCGCGCCCTGCGGGCAGCGGTCAAAGGGATTCAGGGTATTATGCTCAAAAACCATGGCTCAGCGCTCCATCCTTTGGGTGTGGTTTTCAGGGCCGCACAGCGTCATTCCCCGCCCGGCACAGTCCCATTTATTGTAATGGATTTTCCGGGGAATGTCAAACCCGCGCGGGCCCTGCGGATGCAAGAGTTCACATTTTTGTCTCATTCCCATTGCTTCTGCGCAACAACTGTACTCTATAATAAGGGAAGCAGAGCGCAAAAGCCCTTTGCGATCATCCTGCATGTCCGGCCAAAGGAGGGCCGCCGATGAAATCCATCCTGACCACGCTGTGCGCAGCCGCTGTGCTCGCGGCGGCGCTTCTTCTCTTTCTGGGCGCGCAGCCCGAGCTGCGCAGCGCCCAGACGCCCGACGGCGGGGCCTCCGCTTCTGCCGCGCAGACGGCGGATGCCGCCGCGGCTTCCGGCGAGTCCCCGCACACGACGCCGCTCTTTCCGGCGCTCTCCCCCGCCTCCGTCACGGCGCTCTCCGTCACGGCGGGCGACCGCCGCTTTGAATTCCTCTGCGACGGGGAGGAGGTCAGCGTCAACGGCCAGCTGGCCGACGGCGAGATCTTTCTGACGCTGCTCGACCAGATTCTGACGCTGCCTGTCGCCGCCTGCGCCGCCTTTTCCCCGGAGGAGAGCAGCGCGATGCTCACGCTCGTGCTGACCGCCGCCGACCACGACAACACGGTCCGCTTCTACGAGGGCAGCTCGCAGGAGACGGCCCGCGTCCTCGCCGGCACGCCGGAGGAGCCGGTCTACGGCGTCACCAAGTCCTGGCGCATCGGCACGCTGCTGCTCGTGTGCGACGGCACGCGCATTCAGGACGAGAGCGGCAACGAGACGCCTGCAAACTAGCCCCGTTGGCGCCGGGGCCGCCTCTGAAGCCCTATGCTTTCCAATGACCTGCCAAAATATCAGCGCCCGCCGGTTTTCCGGCGGGCGATGGCGACGCGCTGCTGCTGGCCGCCGGAGAGCTGCGCCGGCACCTTGGCGGCCTGGCTGTCCACGCCGACGCGGCGCAGCAGCTGCATGGCCTCCTCCTGCGCCTCCTTCTTCGGCTTATGCAGCACGTCGATGGGCGCGATGGTGACGTTGTCGAGGATGGTCTTGTGCGCAAAGAGGTTGAAGGACTGGAAGACCATGCCGATCTGCGAGCGCAGCCCGGCGAGCTTCTTCCCCTCCTGCGGCATGGGGACGCCGGCGGCCGAGATCGCGACCGGCGCGGCAATCTTCCAGAAGGCCGGCAGCTTGAGACCCAGCTGCGGCGCGACCAGGAAGAAGAAATAGATGAACAGCAGCGTCGGCACGCCGCGGCTGAACTCAATCAGCGCCATGCTGACGCCCCGGGCGACGGGGCTCCTGCTGATCCTGGCGAGCATCAGCAGCAGGCCTGTTGCGAAGGCGAGAAGGCCCGCCGTCACCCCGCCCACGGCGTGCGTGTTGATGTAGGAGACGAGGCCGGTCAGGTCCTGCGGGGTTGAGCGGCACCTGCGAGGCGAGCGCGGTGGTGAGCATCGTCGCCACGAGCAGGTTGGTCATCGGCAGCACGACGGAGCGCAGCGCCTGGGGCAGCACGACGTTTTTGAGCGTCTGAAAGAAGGTCATGCCCAGGGAGTGCGCCGCCTCGATCTGCCCGACGGCGATGGTGTTCATGCCGGCCATCAGGGATTCGGAGCAGAACGCGGCGGGGATCAGCGAGGTCGCGATCAGCACGCAGGCATAATACGACCAGACGAGCCGCAGATACGGCAGCGTGTAGTCGGTGACGTAGGCGTCCACGCGGCCCTGCTCCAGCGCGGTGCGGGCCTCGATGTCGGTCGCAAACTCCTGCACGACGGCCTCGGGCGCATACTCCGCGAGGATGGCCGGGCCGGTGGAGCCGGACTGGGTCGCCACGAGCTTACCGGCGAGGCTGTCAATGCCGGTGACCGCCGTATTGCCGGCCTTCACGAGCACGGCCTGCCTGGAGGTGTAGTACGGGCCGGCGAAGGAGATGACCTCCTGGCGGGACGGGGTGATGGAGTAGGTCGCGAAGACCGCGTCCACCTGGCCGCTCTGCAGAACGGACTCGCGCATGGTCTTTCGCCGCAAAAACACGGCAAAAAACCGGGGGTCCTGTCGGGCTCCCGGGCAAAGGCTATAAAGAGGCCCTGTAAATCAGGCGTCTCTGACAGGCGCGCCGCTTGTCGCGCGCCCGGCCGCATGACATGCCCGGGAGGAAAGCATTCGACAACAGCACAGCAGGGAGCTGCGAGCCGCCATCACGCGCATCGCCATGTTTCCTGCCTCCCTTCTCCCGGCATCATCGCTTCAGCCGATGGCGTTATTGTATCCCCGTTTCCCTAGTTTACCAATAGGAATTTGGGAAATTTTGTTTTTTCTCCGGACGGGCTCATCGCCCGGCCGCGCCGCCGCTGGCGGCCGGCACAGACCCGGTTTTCTGGCGGAGAGAATCGCCCGATGGGGCTGCAATGCGCAAGCGGGCTGTTTTCTTTTTTCCCAAAATGCGGTATACTTTTGCGCACAGCGGGCACATGCTGCGATGCAGGAAGGGAGGCGGCGCCATGCAGGACAGAAACCGGGACATGGCCCGGAGGATTGCCGGGGAGGTCGCCCGGCAGGGCGGCCGGGTCTACTATGTGGGCGGCCTGGTGCGCGACCGGCTGCTGGGCCGGGAGAGCAAGGATATCGACATCGAGGTGCACGGCGTGACGCCGCAGGCGCTTTGCGCCATTCTGGACGGGCTTGGGGAGCGCACGCAGATGGGCGCCAGCTTCGGCGTCTACGGCCTGCGGCACTACGACCTGGACATCGCCATGCCGCGTCTGGAGTCGGCGACCGGCCGGGGCCACAAGGACTTTGAAATCTTCACCGATCCCTTTCTGGGCGTATACAAGGCCGCGCAGCGCCGGGATTTCACCGTCAACGCGATGATGGAGGACGTGCTGACCGGGGAGATCGTCGATCCTTTTGGCGGGCAGGCGGATCTGCGTGCGGGCATCCTGCGCCACGTCAGCGCGCAGAGCTTCCCGGAGGATCCGCTCCGGGTGCTCCGCGCGGCGCAGTTCGCGGCCCGCTTCGGCTTCACCGTGGCGGGGGAGACCATCGACCTCTGCCGGGAGATGGATCTGACGGCGCTTGCCGGCGAGCGCGTCTTCGGCGAGCTGCAAAAGGCGCTGCTCAAGGCGCCCCGCCCCTCAGTCTTTTTCGAGGTGCTGCGGGAGATGGATCAGCTGCACACCTTCTTCCCGGAGGTAGAGGCGCTCATCGGCGTCACGCAGGAACCCCGGTTCCACCCCGAGGGCGACGTTTTCGCCCACACGATGCTGGTGCTCAACGCGGCAGCAGCGCTGCGGGAGCAGGCGCGCGAGCCGCTTCCCTTCATGCTCAGCGCGCTATGCCACGACTTCGGCAAGGTCAGCACCACCTGCGTGGTCGGCGGGCGGATCCGCTCCTTCGGGCACGATGAGGCAGGCGTCCCCCTGGCGGAGCGCTTCCTTGCCCGGCTCGCAGGCGGGGTGAAGCTGCGGCGCTATGTATGCAGCATGGTGCGCCTGCACATGCGCCCGCACGCGCTCTGCCGCCAGCAGGCGGGGGAGAAGGCGCTCTGCCGTCTCTTCGACGCCAGCGAATGCCCGGAGGATCTGCTCCTGCTCAGCCGGGCGGACTGCATGGGCAGGGCGCTGTGCGCGGACGACGAAGCCGCGGAGCGGGCCCTGCGCGCGGGGCTTGCCCGTTACCGCGAGCTGATGGCCCGGCCGCATGTGACGGGCGCGGACCTGGTGGCGGCGGGCTTTGCGCCGGGCCCGGATTTCGGCGAGGCGCTGTCCCTGGCCCACAAGCTGCGCCTTTCGGGCGTCGGCCGGGAGGAGGCCCTGCGCCAGACTGCCGCCTTCCTCCGCCGGCGGCGGCCAAGGGCCGGTGGCGCTTCCGAATAATTTTTGTACCATCGCACAAAAGCCTCCGCCGGAGCGCGCGCGAAGCGCTCCGGCGGAGGTCTTTTGTTTGAAGGAGAGGGAACCTCAGTTCAGTTTACAGGGACGCCGCATAATCCGTCCAGATCTGCTGATACATCTCAAAGAAGGTCGCGCGGTCGATCTGCTTGCCCACGTACAGGCTCCAGACCTCGCCGAGGGAATCCTTCACGCTGTCCGGCGTCCAGGGGGTCATGGTCTCGTGGGACTTGCCGGAGGTCATGTAGGCGAAGACGTCCTTGCCCAGCGTGGACAGGTTGTCCAGCACCGCGGTGCTGTTGTGCGCCGGGATGTTGCCCATCTTCTCCTGATGCCAGGCCTGGGCGGTCTCGCTCTCGATCAGCCAGTCGAGGAACTTCTTGGCCTCGTCAACGTTCTTGCCGTCCTTGTAGACGCCGGCGTTGATCGTCGCCACCTGGAGCCTGTTCTTCGCGGCGTCGTTGGAGATCGGCTGCAGGCCCTGCACCACGTAATCGCACAGCGCCGGGTTCACGCCCAGAATGTTCGGGATCTCCCAGGAGCCCTCGTCGTCCTCCATCGCATACTCCTCCAGATAGAAGGCGTTGCGGCCGGTCCACTTGTCGGTGGAGAGGTAATCCGGGTTGCAGTATTCGAGGATCAGGTCATAGTAGTCGAGCAGGTCGTTGAGGTCCGGGTCGTTCGCCAGATCCATGTCCACGCCGCTCTTGAGCTGCTCGTAGTAGCCCAGCGGATCCTCCTTGTTGGTGATCCAGATGGAGCCGATGTGGTTGGTCAGCGCGAGGCTGGTCTCCGCATAGTGCGCCATGAAGGGGTTGATGCCGGCGGCCTTGAGGTCGGCCAGGCACTGCGCGAGCTCTTCGCGGGTCTCCGGGGTCTTCTCCCAGCCGGCTTCCTTGAGCAGGCGCATGTTGTAGATGATGCCCCAGCCCTCGACGTAGATCGGCATGACCTGGATGGTCTTGCCGCCGTCCACGGAGCAGCTCTGGCGCTGCGCGTCGGTCAGGTCGGCCGCCATGTTCATGTCGCTCAGATCGGCAAGATAGTCGTTCCACATGCTGATCTGCTCGCCATAGCCGCAGCCGAAGATGTCCGGCATTTCGCCGGAAGCCAGCTTCGCCTTGAGGAGATCCCAATAGGTCGAAGAGGACGGGAATTCGTAATCGATCGTGCCGATCTGCGGATTCTCGGCCTTGTAGGCCTCGATCAGCTCGTCGAAGTTATCGGTCCACTGGCCCAGCGCGAGCATGATGGTCAGGTCAACCGAGCCGGGAGCCTTCTCTTCGGCCAGCGCGCCGCAGCAGACGGCGGTCACCAGCAGAGCAGTCACCAGGAACCACGTTGCGAGTTTCTTCATAGTCGTTTCCTCCTTTTTTCTTAACGGCCTCCGCCGCTAACTACGAGGTGACAGGGGGCGCGCGCTCAGCCCTTGACCGCGCCGGCAGAGGCGCCGGCCAGCACCTGCTTCTGCGCGATGACGAAGAAGATGAACAGCGGCAGGATGGAGAGCGTCAGCGCGGCGAGCGCGACGTCCCAGGCGAAAAACGCCTCGTTGAACAGGGACTGCATCGAGATCTGGATCGTCCGCAGGCTGTTCTTGGAGAGCACCATCTGGGTCATCAGGTAGTCGTTCCAGAACCAGAGGGTGTTAATCGTGGCGACGGTGAAGATCGAGCCCTTGATCTGCGGGAAGACGATCAGCCAGTACGTCCTGAAGGCGTTGCAGCCGTCGATCTTCGCCGCGCATTCGATCTCCTCCGGCACGGCCTTGACCGCGCCCGTGATGATGAACGTGCTCAGGGAGACCGTCATCGCCCAGAAGCAGACGACCATGCCCAGCAGGCTGTTGCTCAGGTGCAGCTTGGTGGTCAGGCGGGAGAAGGGGATCATCAGCGCCTGGAACGGGATGGCCATGAACGCGATGATCACGAAGAAGCAGAGCCTGGTGAAGCGGTTGGGGTGGCGCGTGATCCAGTAGCCGGTCATGCCGCAGAAGACGACGCCGCCGAAGTTCGAAAAGACGGAGATGATCGCCGTGTTCTTGAGCGAGCTGCCGAAGTTCAGCCTGCGCCAGGCCTCATGGTAGTTGTAAGTCGTAAACGAGGAGCCCGGCCAGGCGAAGATGTCCCGGGAGATCTCCGCGTAGGGCTTGAACGAGTTGACGATGATGATGTAAAACGGAACCAGGGTCAGGCACAGGCACGCGGCCAGGAACAGCGTCCACAGCGCGGTATTCGTCTGATTGCGCCTCTTCAGGCTGAGCGTCATCACTGGGACACCTCCTTCTTCGAGGTCAGCGCAACCTGCAGCAGGCTGATGACCGCAATCACAATCACCAGAATCATCGCCTTGGCGGAGCCGTAGCCCAGCTGGTTCGACGAGAAGGCCGTCTGATAGACGTTCATCGTCACGGCCTCGGAGAGGCGGAACGGATTGCCGTTGGTCAGGGAGATGTTCAGGTCGTACATCCTCAGGCTGTTGACGATGCTCAGGAACAGGCCCTGCGTCACGGACGGCATAATCAGCGGAAGGATGACCTTGAAGAGGATGTGGCGGGATTTCGCGCCGTCGACAACGGCCGCCTCGATGTAGTCCGTGGAGACCGACGTCAGGCCCGCCAGATAGATGATCATCATGTAGCCCGAGGAGCTCCAGGTCATGACGATGACCAGCGCCCAGAAGGAGGAGCTCGCCGTCGTGAACCACATCTGCGAGAACCAGTCGACGCCTGTCAGCTGGCCGATCACGGGGAACAGATTCTGAAAGATGAACCGCCAGACGAAGCCGAGGATGACGCCGCCGACGATCTTGGGCATGTAGAAGCCCGCGCGCATGAAGTTGCGCATGGGAATGCTCTTGGAGAGGCCGTAGGCCCAGATGAAGCCGATGGTGTTGGAAAAGATCGTGACAAAGAACGCGAACTTGATCGTGAACCACATCGACGTCCAGAACTTCGTATCGGAGAAGACCTTGACGTAGTTGGCGACGCCCAACACGTCATAGTCCGCCTTGATGCCGTTCCAGTTGGTGAACGAATACCAGATCTGCTGAAAGAACGGCGTCAGGCAGAGCACGACAAACAGAATGAGCGCCGGCGCCATGAAGATCACATAATCCAGCGCCTCGAGCGTCTTTCTTTTGAATCGGCTGACTGACTGCATTGCAAAATCCCTTCTTCGTTGTTCGTCTTTTCGTCAGCAGCCTGCGCATCGGCCTCCTGCGCAGCCTGCCTATCCCGATGTTTATTTTATTATGGCAAAAAATTTTGCGTATTGAAACAAAGGGATTTGACTTTTCGCGGTGATTATTTTGACAATTTCTCCCATTTCCATCGCCCTTTTTTGCCCGTACTATGCAGTTTCTCCCAACAGAAACACCGCCTTTGTCCTATACAATCAGATAAGGGTTTACAATATTTCACCCCTCGCGTATAATGTTCGTATTGACGCAACATTTCCCGCTCGTGCCCTCGGAGGTATCGCCATGCATTCGTCCTCTTTCCCGGGGAAATACTTCTCCATCAAGAAAAAGGTTCTGATCGCCTTTCTCGGCGTCGTGCTTCTCGTGCTGCTGTGCTATGCCGTGTTCTTCTCCTGCTACACCTTCAACGCCGCCATCGAGCGCTACAACGCCCAGATCGCGCAGGTCGGCAACGCGCTCTCGGAGAACCTGCAGTACTTCCTCTCCTCCTGCGTCGATTCCGTGCGCAGCATCTACTACAACGAGTCGATGATCGCGCTGCTCTGCGACAGCAGCGCCAATTTCATCAACAGCGAATCCGCCGATTCCCAAAGGCTCTTCTCCTACATGCTCAGCATCTACGCCGCCGCGCCCCGCGCGCTGCAGATCCATCTGTACGCCTACAACGCCCAGCGCTCCTTTCTGATCACCACGGACAACCTCCAGCGCTACATGAACTTCCTGCACGGGGACACCTTTACCTCCCAGTTTCCGGACCGCCCCGCCTCCCTCTCCTCCCTCTCTGTCTGGGTCGAGAGCACCCATCCCGTGCATTCCTACGGCCATTTCACGCAGTCCCGCGCCAACCGCAGCCCCGGCGTCTTCACCATCAACATCCCGATCTTCAAGCTGCCCAGCCGGGCCTCGGTCATCGGCCTGCTCTCCGTGGACATCTCCACCGAATACATCAACGACGTCTGCGGCTTCAACGAGACGGAGGACTCCCAGATTTTCATTCTGGACGACCAGCAGAACTTCGTCTACGCCTCCCAGAGCCAGTTGATCGGCGCGAACGCGAAGGACGCGCCCGCCGACCTGACCGACCTGCTCCTTTCGCCGCAGGACGACGGGGAATACTCGCTGCGCAACGGCTGCCTCGTGCGCAGCTGGAGCATCGGCAGCGACTACTGCAGCTGGACGCTGTACTCCGTCAGCACGATCGACTACGTCACCCACGACATGGTCATCTCCCAGATCGCCCTGATCGTCACCTTCATCCTGCTGGTCATCCTCATGTCCGTGCTGCTCTATCTGATCCTGCTGCGCTACCTCAACCCGCTCAGCCGGATCGCCACGTTCATCCGCATCAACACCTCGCAGAGCAACTACAACCTCAACAACCGCCTCGCCCCGTATCTGCGCTACAAGGAGAACGACGAGGTCTCCCTGCTCATCAGCAGCATCGACTCCATGCTCAAAACGATCAGCAGCTCGATGGTGCATCAGTACCAGCTCGCGCTGGCCAACGAGCAGCTCAACCTGCGCTCCCTGCAGGCGCAGATCAACCCGCATTTCATCTACAACACGCTGCAGTGCATCGCCGGCAAGTCGATCGAGCACGGCGACATGGAGACCTATTCCTGCATCGCCTCCTTCGGCCAGCTTCTGCAATACGCGATGGAGTTTGACAGCGGCGTAACCCTCGAGCAGGAGATCCAGCACATCCGCCGCTACATCGACCTGCAGTCCATCCGCTTCGGCAGCGCGGTGCGCTTTGACGTGGAGGCGGATCCCGCCGTGCTGGGCGTCAGCGTCCCCCGGATGTTCCTGCAGCCCCTCGCCGAAAACTCCATCATCCACGGGCATCTGTGCGAAAAGCCCGGCGGGCGCATCGTGCTGCGCGTCGGCCGCCGGGACAATCTGCTGCTCGTCATCCTGGAGGACAACGGCGTCCCCGTGGAGGAAAAGACGGCGCAGGCGCTCATGCGCAAGGCGGAGGAGACCTTTGAAAACTACAAGCAGCTCCAGAATCCGCCCGTATGCGGCAGCGACATGAGCGATCTGCATCGGTATTCCGAAAACCTGCTGGATACCTCCCGCAAGGGGCATATCGGCCTGATGAACGTCTACATGCGTATTCTCCTGTTCTTCAGCCACGACAGCCGCCTCTCCATCGGGAAAAACGACCTGGGCGGCACGACCATCCGCATCAGCATCCCGGTCTCCAGCCTCTCGCAAAAGGATCAGGCCGCCGTCTCCCAGACTGCGAAGGAAAGGAGGGATAGCGAATGAAGCTGCTGCTGGTCGACGACGAAAAGCACGTCATCACCGCCCTGCGCAGGCTGATTCCCGCCGAGCGCTTCCACATCGACGAGATCCTCTCCACGCAGTCCTACGAGGAGGCGAAGGTGCTGCTGGAAAAGGAGCGCCCGGAAATCGCCATCGTGGACATCATCCTGCAGAACCACTTCGGCACGGGGCTCATGTCCTTCGTGCAGAACAAGCGTCTGCCCACCCAGATCATCGCGATCTCCGGCCACAGCGACTATGAATACGTCCGCGCCATGCTCATCAACGGCGCCATCGACTACCTGCTCAAGCCCATCGAGCCCTCGGCGCTCAACGCGGCGCTCGAGAAGGCGGCCGCGCGCATCGCCGCGCACAGCGCGCCGGATGCGCCCGAGAGACGCCCCGCCGTCCGCCAGGATCAGCTCTCCCACAGCATCCGCCAGTTTCTCACCGGGCTGCTGGACGAGGGGGAGAGCGACGAGCTGCGCCGCAAGTGGGAGACGCAGGCGCTGCCCTTTTCCGGTCTGGAGCGCTGCACGCTGCTGTATTACAGCGTGGATGCCTTCCCCATGTGCTCCACGGCCTTCGAGCAGCATCTCAACGGCTTCGAGGAGAAGATCCGCCATCACCTGGCGGTCTCCGGCAGCGGCTTCTTCCTGCGCCGCCTGGGCGGGCAGAACACGCGCATCCTCCTCTTTGCGCAGAGCGACCGCCATCTTCTGACCGTCAGAAATATCCTGCTCGACGCCTTCGGCATGAACCTGCTCTCCTTCCACATGGGCTGCGTGCGCAGCTTCTCCTTCCCGCAGGACTTCCGCGACGCCTTCCTGCTCGCGCAGCAGTGCTTCCTCTCCGCCGACTGCCATACGGTCACGGAGATCCTCTCCGAGACGCCCTACTTCAGCCGCCGGGAGACGCTGATGCCCGGTAGCCCGCTGATCCGGGACACGCTCTCCTGCATCGTCATCGCGGACGCGGACGGCCTCTTCCGGCTCCTTCAGCAGTGGCTCTCCCCCGTGCTGGCCACGGACAGCCTGCCGCTGGGCCTCGTCTTCGAGCTGATCGACTGCTTCCAGGACATGCGCAGGCAGTGGATCGCGCGCCTTCAGGCGGAATTTCCCGACTTTGCCCCGCCCCCGCAGGACAGCATCACCTACGCCAACCTGCTCGACGAGCATCTCGACTTCTCCTGCGACATGCTGACGGCGAGCTTTGCGCATCATGCGCGCAGCTTCGCGCTCGACGCCGCCGGCTTCCTGGAGGAAAAGGATCTCTTCCAGCGCATCGCCCTCTACATCCGCCTCAACTACGACAAGCCCTTCAGCCAGACGGAATACGCGCGCCTCTTCCACATCAACCGGGACTACCTCAGCCGCAAATTCAAGTCGATCCACGGCGAGGGCATGGTCTCCTATGTCAACCGCCTGCGCATCGAGGAGGCCGCGCGCCTGCCGAGCGGCTCCTCCCTGCGGATCCGGGAGATCGCCTTTCAGACCGGCTTCAGCGACGAGAAATACTTCACCAAGCAGTTCAAGGCCGCGATGAACATTCTGCCCAGCGACTACCGCGCGCTCATGAACCCCGACTTCCGGGCCGAGGAGGAGCCCTGAGCCTCCCGCCAAATCAAGAGCACCCTCCGGGACCGGCGTGCCCGAAGGGTACTCTTTTCAGGATGCGCGCTGTCCCGCGCGCCTTTCGCAGCGGCGGAGCCAGAACGGGAAAACCGCCCCGATCAGCACAAGCGACGTGATCCAGGCGACCACCGTGGGAAAATACATGCCCCGGCTGCCCATGACCTGCGGCAGCGTGACCGTCACCAGCACCCGCGCCAGCAGCTGAACCAGCGCCGCGATCAGCGGCACGACCGCGTTGCCCAGCGCCTGCAGCGACTGGCGCAGCACATACATCGGATACATGATAAACAGCCCGGCGCTCATGACCATCAGATAGCCCCACGACGTGTCGATCGCCTCCTCCGCCACATAGAGCGAGAGGATGCCCCGGCCGCCCAGCGCCATGCCCGCCGCCAGCAGCGCGGCGATGCCCAGCGAGATCCGCGCGGCGATGCGCACGCCCCGGCGGATTCTGTCAAACGCCTGCGCGCCATAGTTCTGGCTGACAAAGGTGGCCGCCGCCTGGGCCAGCGCGATGGCGGCCGTCTCCAGCAGGCTGAAGACCTTCGTGGTCGCGCTCATGCCCGCGACGAACGCCGCGCCATAGCGGTTGATGTGGCTCTGCACGAAGAAGCCGCCGAAGGCGATCACGAAGCTCTGCATCAGCATCGGGACGCTCAGCTGCATGTAATCCCCCAGAAGCGAGCGGCGGATGCGCAGATGGCGGCGCCGGATGTGCAGCTCCCGAATCTGCCGCACGCGCAGCAGGCAGACCAGCGCCGAGGCGGCCTGCGCGATGACCGTCGCCCACGCCGCGCCGACGGCGCCCAGGCCCAGCCCGGCCACAAACCAGACGTCGAGCCCCACGTTGACCAGCGCGGCCGCCGCGATGGCGAGCAGCGGCGTGCGCCCGTCGCCGACGGCGCGCAGCAGCGCCGCAAGGAGGTTGTAGGCGAAGAGCACCGCCGTGCCGGCGTAGAGGATGCGCAGATAGGCGACCCCCTGCTCCAGCATCTCCGGCGGCGCGCCCTGCCAGACGAGCAGGGGCCGCGCCGCCGCCTGCAGGGCGACCATCATCGCGGCGCAGAGCACGAGCGCCATGCTGTACATGCTGCCCACGGCTGCGCGCAGGGCCTCCGCGTCCTTCTGCCCGTAATACCGGGCGGCGAGGATGGAGCTCGCCTGGGAGAAATTCGTGAGAATGCTGACCTGCAGCCAGACCGGCCAGGAGCACACGCCCAGCACGGCCAGGCCGCCGACCCCCTCAAAGCGGCCCAGGATGACCGTGTCGACCATCGCATAGACCTGCTGGAGCGTGTTCGCCGCGATCAGCGGCAGCCCGACCCGCAGAAGCAGGCCCGCCGGCGCGCCCCGCGTCATATCCGTCGTGCCGCCTCTTTGTCTCATGCCCTGTCCTGTCTTCCGTATGGTTTTCTGCATCAGATGCCGACCGCCTCCATCATCGCGCCCAGATAGCGCAGGCTCCGCCTGCCGGCCGTGCCCGAATCCGGCAGCATCTTCTCCTCCAGCGCCAGCGCCCCGTTGTAGCCGATGTCCCGCAGCGCCGCCAGCGTCTCCCGGAAGTCGTAATGCCCGTGGCCGGGATACCAGCGGTCGTTGTCCGCGACATGCACATGCCCGATCAGGCCCGCGCCCCGGCGGATCGCCGCACCGATATCCGTCTCGCCGATGTTCATCGACACGGTATCGATGTGCAGGCAGGTGTGGGTCAGCCCGCCGACGTAGCGCAGAAACGCCGCGCCCTCGTCGATCGTATGGAGAAAGTCACATTCATAGGCGTTCATCATCTCCAGCCCGACGCGCACGCCGTGCTTCCCGGCGAGCGCATCCAGCTCGCGCAGGGACTGCGCCAGTCGCTCCGCCTGCACGTCGGGCGGCGCGCCGCAGTCCCGGGCACGCCCCGCGATCAGGCCCACGATCACGATGCCGTGCGAGGGCTCCAGCGTCACCATGTGCTCCTCCAGATGGCGGATCGTGCGCCGGCGCACGGCCTCGTCCCTGTCCACCAGGTTGTAGCCGCGCGCGCCGTAGGCCGACCCCGTGCCGATGGAGGTCAGGCGCAGGCCGTTTTCCCCGAGCAGCCGCCACAACGCGGGCCGGTCGATCTCCGCCGAATCCAGCAGATGCAGCTCCACGCCCCGAAAGCCGTCCTGCGCCATCCGGGGCAGCATCGTCTCAAACGGGCCCCGGTACAGAATCGGCGCGCCATGCTCCGCACAGAGCGCGCCTGTCGCCGCGATCAGCATGTCCTCTCGCTCCTTTCCGGGAGGAAAAGGGCCCCGGCTCCTGGCGCCGGGGCCCGTTGGTTCATTCGTCAGTCGTATACCGAGATATCGTCGCCCGCAGCGAGGGACACGCAGAAGTCCTTCTCCCTCGTGTAATGCTCATACCAGACGTAGTAGACCTCCTTGCCCGGCTCCGCGGTCAGCGAATGATCGTATCCGGCGGGAACATAGCTCCAGTCGCCTCCGCGATGCGCGACGGCCGGCTCCGTATCCACCTGCAGCTTGAAATCCGAATCGCCCAGGCAGTAGTTCCACTGCTCCACGCGGGCATGGCCCTTCTCGACCGTGCCCTCGCCCACCGCGCGGACGACGCCGACCATGATGCGGCCCAGCTGCTTGGGCCCCAGGATCGTCCAGGAGGTCGTATTCGGCCCCTTGCAGTCCTGGTCGTAAATCGTCGCGTCGCTGCAGTTCAGGAAGAACGGCAGGCGCACATGGCAGGCGTCGTAGAGCGCCTTGTCCGCCTCGTTGCGCTCCACCACGCTCAGGACAAACTCCATGTCGGTCAGCGCGTGCACCGTATAGGGCTCGCGGTCAAACTCGGGCGCATAGAACGACGGCTCCTCGACCTTGAACAGGTGCTTCGCCGAGGCGACATAGCCCCGGCCCTTGCCGAACATCAGCAGCACCGTCTCGTCCCTGTACAGCTTCGGGGAGACCTCGCAGCCCGCCTTCAGGAAGCACTTGTAGTTGCGGATGCCGCCGTCATAGGTGCCCGGCAGCAGCTCCGTCATGGCGAAGCCGTTTTCGTCAAAGCTCCGCTCCACATCCTCCGCATGGACGACGTAGAACTTCGCGGGGCCCTTGGCCGGCAGCTCCTTTTTGGGCATGGGCTTGTAGACGTAGTCTCTGTCCTTGCGGGTGAACTGCTCAAACCAGACGTAGAAGACCTCCTTGCCCGGCTTGGCGACCAGGCTGTGGTCCGCGCCCGCGGGGATGAAGCTCCACTCGCCCGCCCTGTGCGGCACGGTGACGCCGTCGACGGTCATCTCAAAGTCCGAATCGCCGACGCAGTAATTCCACTGGTGAACGGCCGGATGGCCCTTTTCGACGGTGCCCTCGCCGATGGCGCGGACGACGCCGATCATCACATGGCCGAGCTTCTTGCTGCACAGCACATGCCAGGACGTCGTGTTGGGACCCTTGCAGTCCTGGTCGTACTTGACGCACTTGCTCAGCGTGCGGAAGAACGGCAGGCGGTCGTGATTCGCGGCGTAGTCCTCCCAGTCCGCCGGGCTCATCTCCACGACGGCCTTGACGAACTCCATGTCGGTAAACGCCTGAATCCGGTAGGGCGTCCTGTCAAACTCCGGCGCGTAGAAGGAGAGCTCCGTGATCTCGTGAGCGCCCTTGGCGTCCGCGACGAAGCCCGTGCCCTTGCCGAACATGAGAATGACCACCTTGTCCGCATAGGTTTCGGGCTCCACGCTGCAGCCCGCCTTCAGGAAGCACTTGTAGTTGCGGATGCTGCCGTCGTGCGTGCCGGGCAGCAGCTCCGTCTGCGCAAAGCCCTGTTCGTTAAAGCTCTTCTCGATGTCCTCTTCGCGCGCTACATAGAAATTCATCTGTCAGACCTCATTTCCTTCGTCTCTGCTGGTCTGCCGTCTCATTCGGGCAGCTTCTGGCCGGGGAGCACCTTCACGTCAAAATCCTTCTCCCGCACGAACTGCTCATACCAAACGTAGAAGACCTCCTTGCCGGGATCCGCCACCAGGTCGTGATCCGGGCCCGCGGGAATGAAGCTCCACTCGCCCGCCTTGTGGGCGACCGGCTCGCAGTGGTCGACCGACATGTGGAAGTCGGAGTTGCCGACGCAGTAGTTCCACTGATGCACGGCCGGATGGCCCGCCTCGCGCGTGCCCTCGCCGATGGCCCGCGTCGTGCCGATCATGATGCGGCCCAGCTGCTTGCAGCCAAGGACGGTGCGCGCCTCCGTGTGGGGGCCCTTGCAGTCCTGCACATAGCGGACGCAGTCGCTGTGCCTGCGGAAGAACGGCAGATACACGTGGTTCTCGGCGATGAGCTTCCTGTCCCACTCGTTGAGCTCGACGATGCTCATCACATACTCCATGTCCTCCACGGCGTGAACGGTGTAGGGGCAGCGGTCGAAGTTGGGCGCGTAGAAGGAGAGCTCCGTGATGTTGTAGGCCGCCTCCGCGTCCGTCACATAGCCGCAGCCCTTGCCGAACATGAGGATGACCGTCTTGTCCGCATAGAGCGCCGGGCTCACCTCGCAGCCCGCCTTCAGGAAGCACTTGTAGTTGCGGATGCCGCCGTCGTAGGTGCCGGGCAGCAGCTCGGCGCACGCATAGCCATGCTCGTCATACTGCCAGGCGATATCCTCGTTTCTCGCGATGTAGAACTTTTCCATGGAACAAACACCTCCGTCAGATTGAAGCCGGCTGTAGCCGATTTCATTTACCTGCATTATGACATCGGCGCAATTCCCTGTCAACAAAAGGCGTTCCGAAAACAAAAATGCGCAAATTCGTCGCTTTTTCTCCGCTGCCGAACGTCAAAATTCTCCTCTTCATTTCCTCCTTGACGCATATCGTGCAACCGGTTACAATCAAGGGGACATCAGACGCGGTGCGGCCGGCGCTTTGCCGTGCCCCCGCGCGGGAGGGCTATATTCCCAACGCCTTCGCGCACAGCCTGAACACCCACAAGAGCCAGACCATCGGCATCATCTGCCCCGTGATCGCCGACGCAAACCACGCCTACCCGGTGTCGGAGCTGACGAAGCTGCTGCGCGCCGCCCATCTGGAGACGCTGCTGATCAACACCGACAGCAACCCGGAATCCAAGCGGCCCTACTTCGCCTCCCTGATCAACCGCCAGGTCGACGCCGCGATCGTCATCGGCTGCAACTGCTCCGCCCAGGAGCGCCGGGACTTCGCCTTCGCCGCCGCGCATTTCCCGGTGTTCGTCGTCAACGGCGTCGTGCCTGGCAGGAACATCTACTGCACCGTCTGCGACGAAAAAAAGGCGGCCCATCAGGCCGTTCTGCGTCTCGCCGGCGCGGGGCTGCGCCGCATCCTCTACCTCTACGACTCGCAGACCTACAGCGGCGTGCAGAAGCTGGAGGGCTACTGCCAGGGCATGCGCGAGCTGCCCGGCGGGGAGCCGCTGTGCGTGCAGATCCGCTGCGACGGCCCCTCCTACCCCAGGACGATCGAGGTCGTCAGCGAATTGCTCGACCGCACGCCGTTTGACGCCATCCTGTGCGACTCCTACATCGGCGACGCGACCCTGTTCATCCAGACCCTCAAGGAGCAGAACTACTCCCCGAAGATGATCGTGGCCAAGGCTAACGGCTTCACCGATCCTTCCTTCATCACCAACCTGGGCAGCATCGCCAACGGCGTGGCCTCCGTGGTTGAGTTCAACCCGGATCTGATCAACGGCAAGGAGATCAACGAGGAGTTCAAGGCCATCTACGGCGTGGATATGAACGGCCACTCCGCCGAGTCCTACACCGTGGTCTGGCTGTTCAAGGCTGCGATCGAGGCCGCCGGCACCACCGACGGCGAAGCTGTCAAGAACGCGCTCGACGCGCTCGTGATCGACGGCGAGTTTGCGGGCGGCCGCAAGATCATCCTGCCGTACAGCAAGATCGACTTCGAGAACTACGACCTGGCCGGCGAGCCGCACTACAGGGACAACACCTCCGCCTCTGTCGCGATCGCGCAGATTCAGGACGGCGCCTGGACGACCGTGTGGCCGTTCGAGTTCGCCTCCTCCCAGATCGTGTATCCGGCCCCGCTGAAGTGATTCAGGCGCCTGCGCGCAGATCACCTTCCGCCATAAAAAGCCCCCTGCGGCACAGACAGCCGGAATCCCCCGGGATTCCAGCCCCCGCCGCAGGGGGCCTTTTGGTTTTTCCGCCCAGGCTCCCTCCTGCTGCAGCATGGAAAGCGTCCCGCCAAGGGCCTGAATTTCATTGGAATTTCATCCACCTCCGGCTGGATTTCTGATATGCTTTGATCAACAGTTGACAGAGTTGTCACGCATCGTTCACAAACAGGAGGGTTGCACATGAAAAAGATCATCAGTCTCGTCCTCGCCCTGAGCCTGCTGCTGACCATGGCAGTCGCTGTGGCGGAGGGGATGACGGCAGGCGGCGATGTCGATGCATGGACGGCCAAGGTCACGAAGACGGCCGGCGAGGACGTTGAGCTGACCGCCGACGTCATCGTGGTTGGCGCCGGCGGCGCGGGCCTCGCGGCGGCTTCCGCTGCGGGCGAAGCGGGCGCATCCGTCATCGTCGTGGAGAAGGCGGCCGCCGTGGGCGACAATACGATCCTCTCCGACGGCATCTTCAACACCGAGGCCAAGAGCTTCATCCTGGAGGATGGCAGGGTCGTCGGCGTCAATGCCGTCAAGAGCGACGGAACGAAGGTCACGCTGCATGCGAACAAGGGTGTCGTGCTGGCCACCGGCGGCTTTGCCGGCAATGTCGAAATGGTCGTGGAGTACAACACCTACTGGCCGGATCTGACGCTTGAGGCCAAGAGCGACAACACCGCGACGGCTACCGGTGACGGCATCCGCATGGCGATCGAGATCGGCGCAAACACCGTCGGTATGGGCTTTGCCCAGATGCTGCCGACCTGCACGGCGCTCGACGGCCAGGCCGGCAAGGGCGTGGGCAGCCAGCTGTATGTGAACAAAGAAGGGCTGCGCTACGTCAACGGCGAGGCCAAGGTTGCGGATTCGGTTGCCAAGGGCTATGCGTTCGTGGGCGATACGCTCGAAGAGGCTGCCGAGAAGGCCGGCATCGATGCCCAGCAGCTGGTCAAGACGGTTGAAGCGTTCAATTCCTATGTGGAAAACGAATGCGATCCGGACTTCGGCCGCTACGGCTTCATGGGCAAGGTGGAGGAAGGCCCCTTCATGATCGTCGCCATGGCCCCCGCGCTGCACCACACCATGGGCGGCGTTGAAATCAACACCGAAGCGCAGGTCATCCATACCGACGGCCACGCGATTGCCGGCCTGTACGCTGCGGGCGAGGTCTGCGGCGGCATCCATGCGGGCAATCGTCTGGGCGGCAACGCCATCACGGACATCATCGTCTTCGGCCGCATCGCGGGCGCCAACGCCGCTGCGGGCAAGTAATCGCCATATACCCCCAGCCCTCGGGTGATGCCCGGGGGGCAATTCTTTTGGCAGGCGGTGCAACCTGTGATACAATACAGTCAGACGGGAGGCGATGGTTCAGATGTACAGGATCCTGCTGGTAGAGGACAATCCGGAAAACTGCACGGTCATTGAAGGATACCTGCAGCACAACGGCCAGTATGAGGTGACTGTCGCCCATGATGCCGGATCTGCGCTCAAGGCCACGCGCCAAAGGGCGTTTGATCTGATTCTCCTGGATATCATGCTGCCGGATACCGATGGAATCGAGCTGTGCGTGCGCCTGAGAAAGACGCTGTTCTGCCCGATTATTTTCATCAGCTGCCTGGACGACGAGGAGACCATCGTGCGCGCGTTCAGAATGGGCGGGGACGATTATCTGACCAAGCCGTTCCGGGGCGCGATACTTGAGGCGCACATCGAAGCGATGCGAAGACGCATGCAGACGGTCTATCATGTGCCGGTCGGAATCTATGCCATCGGGGATCGGACGCTGCACACCGACGAGCATGTCCTCCGCAGGGGGGATGAGATCCTCTATCTGTCGCCGACGGAGTATGAGCTCCTGCTGTACTTCCTCAACAACGAGGGGAGGCTGCTGGAGTTTGAGCAAATCTATCAGTATGTCTGGCAGAAGCCCAGCTATGGCGACTTGCGCACGCTGTTTTCCCATGTGCGCAATCTGAGAAAGAAGCTCGAAGAGAATCCCGCGCAGCCGCGGCATCTGATCACCGTGCCGCGCTGCGGCTATCGGTTTTATGCCAGGGGGGAGCAGCCATGAAGACCGGATCCTCCAGGCTTCGCAGCGGCGTATTCTCCGGGCTCATCGTGTGTGCCGTCGTGCTTTTGTATGGCGCGCTGGCGCTGCTCAACGCCTGTACGCCCATGATCCTCTGCAAAAAGGGGGAGGCGGACGTCGGGGCCCGCGTGGAATCCACGAGCCTGCTCGGAGGCGAATGGCTGTGCTACCCCGGCGCGCCCCTGATCGGAGAATTGCCCGGCGCGCAGGCGACGTGGATCAACTCGCTGCATATCGGCAGCATGGAAGGAAATACCTACCGGGTCATGCTCCGGGGGAATGCGCTCCGCTCGCTGTGCTTCTCTCTGCCCCGCTCGCGCGGCAGCCAGCTTTGGATCGACGGCTCCGCCGTAGCAGGCGGCGCGCCGGTCTCCTCCCAGGATGTGTTTGCGTTTGAGGATTATCTGGATCCCTCGCAGGCCGTCCATGAGCTTGTGCTGCGCATCCCGGTCAGCGGCTATTTTTACAGCGGCTATCAGGGGATCGCCATGGGCAGCCGGCAGGCGCTCGCCGCGATCAACAGCGCCCGCTATTTCGTCGAGGTGCTCTGC
>SFFC01000107.1 GCA_004556985.1 Clostridiales bacterium
TGAGGTGACGCACGAGCAGATGTTCGGCCGGGACTTGACGGCGCTCTTTGAGGAGGCCGGGGCGACGGTGCTCAACCGGACGTATGAGGATGTGACGGTCAACGGACAGACGATCGGCTATACCGTCAAAACTGGAAGCAAGCGACGCGGACTTCTTCGCTGAAGGAGAAACTGCGATATACGGTTTATCGCTTTGGTGGGGCGCGTATGTATACGCTGCTCGCGCATCCCGAATGATCTCTGAGCCGATTGTACGTGTTGCCTTTTGAAGGATTCTGTTGGCCAGGCAGCGATGATGCTGACCGCCAGGAAAGGACGTCATGAAACGAAAAAAGGGACTATGGATGGCGCTTTGCGCGCTCTGCCTGGGAATCGCCTTTGTCCTCTTTGAGCTCTGGTATTCCTACGACTATCTGACGGTCACGGACTATACGCTGACCTCGGAGAAGCTGACGGCGCCCGTCCACGCCGTGATCCTCGCCGACATGCATGACCATGAGTTCGGTCGGGACAATGCCCGGCTGATCACTGCTGTTCAGGCGGAAAAGCCGGATTTCATCCTGATGGTCGGGGACATGCTCAATCGGGACTCGGCGGATGCCGAAAAGGCCATTGCGCTGATTCGCGCGCTGTCTGACGATGCGCCGGTGTATTATGCAATGGGCAACCATGAGATCGACTATGCGATTGCGCGGGGGGATTACGCCCGGGAAGGACTGGCCGCGCAGCTGACGGAGGCCGGCGCGACGGTGTTCGACAGGGGATATGCGGACATCGACGTGCGCGGGCAGAAGCTGCGCATCGGGGGCATGTACGATTATGCCTATGCGCTCGACGGGCGAAACAGCACGAATCCCGACCGGATGAATCCGGCGGTTTATCAGTTCCTGACGGAGTTTCAGGATACGGAGCTGCTGACCCTCATGCTCGCGCACAGACCGGACAGCTTTATCTTTGGCGAGGCCTCGGCTACCTGGGCGATTGATCTGGTGATTAGTGGCCATCTGCACGGCGGACAGGTCGTTTTGCCGTTTCTTGGCGGCGTCTGGGGAGGAGATCAGTATTTCTTTCCCGAATATGTATACGGCATGTACGAGAAGGACAAGCTGAACCTTCTGATCACCTCCGGCTTGGGCAGCAACGTGCAGAAGGTGCCTAGATTCAACAACCCGCCGGAGATCGTCAGCCTGAATCTTGTGCCAGCGGAGGAGTAAGCGTTGGATGGAGCGATTGTAACGATATCCCTTGACGACGGGAGAAGAGACAGCTTTGACTGTGCCCGGGCGTTGCTCAAACGGTATGAAATCCCGTCAACGATCAACATCGTGACGCAGTATGTGCGCGAAGGCAGACTGGATGACACGCTGCCCGAGCCGCCGATGAGCGTGGAGCAGGTCAGGATGATGGCGGAGGATCCGCTCTTCGAGGTTGCTGCCCATGGGCATGCGCATCGCAACGATTGGGAGGATATCGCGCTGGGGCGCAGCGAGCTCCTTGAGTGGCTAGGCAAGCCGGCGGAGACGCAGATCGGTTTCGCCTCTCCCGGATCGGGCATGACGGGCGATTTTATTCGGGAGAACCGGACGCGGCTGCGGAACTGCGGCTTTCGCTATGTCCGGACAGGCCTGAGAATTCAGACCCGGCCCGAATGGCGGCTGCTGGCGCGCAAGGCTGCACGGATTGTCCATAGCAGGCATCTGTTCGCGGCGGCCTATGCGGATACGCTGCAGAGCGATATGCGGGATATGACGGTGTATGCGGTGCCGGTGCTCCGGGATACGCGCCTGCAGCAGCTGCTGTATCTGGTGGATCGCGCAATCGAGAGAAAACAATGCTGCACGCTGTTGTTTCACAGCATCCTCCCGCGGGGAGAGCGGGCAGTTTGCCCGGCATGGTGCTGGGAGGCAGAGCGCTTTGAGGCCCTGCTGCGGGCGCTGGATGCAAAGCGGAAGGCAGGGAATGTGCGCCTCATGACCACCATGCAGGCGTATGAAACGATGACGCATGGAGAATAAAAGATGGAATTGCGGATGACGACAACGCAGAGGGCGGTATGCGCATTGATTCGGGCGGCGCTCTTCGATGGCCCGAAGGAGCTCCCCGAACAGACCGACTTGAAAGCCGTCTGCCAGGAGATGGCAGAGCAATGCGTGCTGGCCCTGCCGGGGGATATCCTCAAGGCGATTGACATGCCTGAGGAGCTCCGGCAGATGTGGGCAAACACGATCAAACGCCAGGCGTTTTCCTGTTACCATCTGATTTCGGAGCAGAGCGCGCTGGTGACGCTGATGGACGGCGCGGGGATCCCGTTTGTCGTGCTCAAGGGAACGGCGGCGGCGATGCTGTATCCCCGGCCGGAGTATCGCGCCATGGGCGATATCGACTTGATCGTCCCGGCGGAGGATTTCGAGCGGACGCAGAAGCTGCTGCTTGAAAATGGGTTCTCGCCGGCCGGCGAGATTACGGAGCAGACGCGGGATTGTCCCTATCAGAGAAACGGCATTCTGTTTGAGCTGCATCGCCATTTTGCGGCGGATCTGGAGGACAAGCAGAGCCGGCTGCTGGAGGAGAGCATTCAGGATGGGCTCTCCCGCGCGCAGCGGCAGACGATTCTGGGCAGCAGCTTTCCGATGCTGCCGCCGCTGGAGAATGGGCTCGTCCTGCTGGAGCATATCAGCCAGCACCTGGAGGCGGGCCTGGGGCTGCGCCAGATCATCGACTGGCTGATGTATGTCAGGAGAATGCTGCACGACGCGCAGTGGCCCGAATTTGAGGCGGCGGCGGAGCGTGTGGGCCTTCGCCATCTGGCGCTCGTCGTCACGCGGCTAGGGCAGCTGTGCTTCGGCCTCCCGGAGGCGGAGATCACCTGGTGCCGGGGTGCGGACGAGAGGCTTTGCCAGGAGCTCCTGATGCATCTGTTTGACAGCGGGGACTTTGGCCATAAGGACACGGGACGGAGCGCGACGGTCAACGCGATGAGCCGCAGCAGCGACGGCTTTTTCAGAAATCTTCAGCGTTCCGGGTGCCGGAACTGGAAGCTGCTGGCGCGCTGTCCGTATCTGAAGCCCTTTGCCTGGCTGTATCAGCTTTGCCGGTATATACGTCTGGGGCTGTCGAGAAGGAGGCCGATCCGAAGCCTGCTGGAGGATATGAACCGGGGCAGGCGGCTCAATCGCATGCTGCTCGAGCTGGGGGCCATCCGGCACGGAAAGAAACCCGAATAAACACAAAACCGTCCCTGCGGCCATGGCTGCTGCAGGGACGGTTTTCGCATGTCTGCCGGATGAGGAAATCAACGTCAATCCTCAAAGGCCTCCTCGTACACCGCGTCAAGCGAATACATGTCGCCCGGCCGCGCTTCGCGGGCCAGCCAACGGCCGTCCGTGAAATCCGGGAAGGGGACGGGTGTGGAACCCATCGCGATGGACTGCTCGCTCAGGCAGGTGATGGCCATCCAGCTCGCGGCGTCGTAGACGTCGATCGGGAAGGCGACCTGCTTCTGGATGGATTCGATGAAGGCGCGCAGAACGAGATAATCCATGCCGCCATGGCCGCCGCGCAGGCCGAACTCGCGATACGCGCGCCAGAGCGGATGCTCGTATTCCTCCATGTACTTCTTGTCCGGCTCCCACTCGTGCATCCAGTTCTTCGGATCGACGGGCGTGCGGCCCTCGATGTAGATGCCGTGGTTGTCCTCCTGCCAGACGCCCTTGACGCCCTGCACATAGCCGCCGCGGGAGTAGGGGCGGGGGAGCGTGCAGTCATGCGTGAGGACGATGGTCTCGCCGTTGGCGCATTTGAGCATCGTCGTCACGACGTCGCCCTCGCAGAATTTCGCGTGCACGAGCGGAGAATCGGGCCTGTGTTCCTTGAGCCAGGCGTGCTCACCAATGCCCTTGGAGGCCATGGAGACGAGAGAGAGGATGCGGTTGCCGCGGTTCAGCTTGAGATAGGCGGCGATAGGGCCGAGCTCGTGGGTGGGATAGAGCTCGCCGTTGCGGTGGAGGAAGTTGTTTTGCCGGTAGTGGAGCGTCAAGTCGCCCTCGCCAACCTCGTCGCGCAGGTCGTGCAGATAGCCGCCGCGGCAATGCACCAGCTCGCCGAAGACGCCCTGGCGGACCATGTTGAGCAGCGCCATCTCGGTGTCGTTGTAGCAGCAGTTTTCCAGCAGCATCAGCGGGACGCCGGTCTCCTCGCTCGTGCGCACGAGCTGCCAGCATTCATCGAGCGACGACGCGCCGCCGACCTCCGTGCCGACGATTTTGCCATGCTTCATGGCATCCACGGCGATGAGCGCATGCGTCGTCCAGCTCGTCATAATGACGACCGCCTCGACATCCTCGCGGGCATTGACCTCGCGATAATCCGTGGTGCCAAAGGGAACGACGCCGCGCGCCTTGCGCACATGCTCCTGCGCCGTTTGAACGCGATCCTCGTGGATATCGCAGACGGCCGCAATCTCCACGTCGGGCATCGTCAGCAGCAGGTCGAGCTGCGGGATGCCGCGAAAGCCGAAGCCGATGACGCCCAAACGGACACAGCGGCCGGCAGTGCCCAGTTTCATTCGAAAGAGCCTCCTTCGTAAGATCGATATGCCGTATCATCATAGCGCAAAACGGACGCGGTTTCAAGGGAATCCGGGCGAAAAACGCACAAAAGAGCCACCCTCCCGAAGGAAGGCGGCTCCTGTAGGTCTATGCGGGTTGCCCAGGTAGGGAGATTACCAGCCGTACTCCTCCGCATACTCCTCAACGACCTCAGTCGCCGGATCATAGTAGACGGCGGCGCGGGCCTTCATATCGGCGAACATGTCGGCCACGGGCGCGGTGCCGGAGATGATCTGCCAATACTCGGAGGTGAAGTTGAAGGCGGTGGTGTCGGTAACGGTCGTATCCTCAATCAGCATCGGGCCGATTTCCGGATAGACGACCTTCTGATTGCGGATCTCGCAGGACTTGGTGTTGAGCGCCTTGGTCTCGTCGTTGTACTCGTCGAAGTACTCGACGTCCGGATACGCCTGAAGCTCGAAGCCCCAGCTCGTCCAATGCGTCGCGGCGATGCACGGATACTTGCTGGTCAGCAGGGAGGCGTTGCCGTTCTCGTCGCGGACGAGGGAGATGGTGCCGTCCTCGTTGCGAACCCAGTCCTCGTTCTCAAAGCCCATGCGCAGCAGCTGGCCGTCCTCGGAGAGCAGATACTCATAGAACGCGAGGAAGCGGTCCATCTTCTCCTCGGTGATTTCCGGGGCGAACATGATGGCGACCATGCAGGAGATGTAGGCTTCCATGCAGGCCTCATCGCCCTTGTTGGTGCCGAGAGTCGGGATCAGGTCGATGCGGTCAAACGGGTTGCAATCCGGATTCGCGGCGCCGTAGTACTCAACGGCGACGCCGTTGATCCAATCCGCGTCAGCGTTGCGGACGCACACGCCGAAGGTATTGGAGGAGAACTTCTGCAGGCCAGTCTTCCAGGTCGTCGCGGCGAAGTCCGGATCAATGGAGCCGTCCTCATACATCTTGCGCAGCCACTCGAGCACCTCGATGTTGCTGTCATCCAGCGCGCCGAAGAACCAGTTGCCTTCCGCGTCGCGGTTCCAGTAGCGGTTGGAGACGCCGGTGGAGGCGAAGAAGTAGCGCAGCGTGCCCAGACCGTCGCCGGTCAGACCGTAGGTGTCGTTGACGCCGTTGCCATCCGGATCGTTGTAGGTGAACGCGTGGCAGACCTCGTAGAGCTCTTCCCAGGTGGTGGGCATCTCCATGCCGACCGCTTCAAGCCAGTCCTTGCGGATGAAGAGGCCCTTGCGCTCGGCGATGTAGATGGAGGGATCAGCGGAGTCCGGCTTCGGCAGGAAGTAGTAGCCGCCGTACATGTTCTTGACGATCTGCGCCACGGCGTCGTTCTCCAGGCGGGCCTTGACCAGCGGATGCTTCTCAATCAGCTCCTCCGGGATCTCGGCGACGAGCTCTTCGGGGATGAACTGCGTGATCTCCTGCGGATAGTAGAGGATGTCCGCGGTGAAGACCTCGGGCAGCACACCGTCGACAGCGGCGAGCTGAGTGACGGCGAAGTCGTTGTTGTAGTAGTTTGTTTCGCTCTGGATGAGGCTGATGCCGAACTGATCCTCGATGAACGCGGCCATCTTGTCGGTAGAGGCGTCCCAGGTGAAGGGATCGTCATCGCTGTCGGCGGTGATGGCGAGAATCTCGCCGTCATAGGCCAGCGCGGTGGCCGCCAGCGCCAGCATCATCAGCGCCATCAGCAGAGAAAGCAGTTTTTTCATTAGGATATCCTCCTTTTCTTCTATATGCAGGCCTTGTGGGGCCCGTATACCGGGTTTAGCCCTTGACGGCGCCGATGGTGACGCCCTTTTCAAAGTACTTCTGGATGAAGGGGTAGATGATGACCATCGGCAGCGCGGTCGCGACGGCGCAGGCCATCTTGAGGCCGGTCTCGTTGAGGTAGATGCGCTTGCCGGTCGCGTCGCGCAGGCCCTCGAGGTTTTGCATCTCGGCGGGCTTGGCCTCCTGCAGGACGTAGTTGCGCACGATCAGCTGCAGCGGATAGAGCTTTTCATCGCGGATGTAGAGCTGCGCAGAGAACCAGCTGTTCCACAGGCCGACCGCCACGAACATGGCGATAGTCGCCAGCGTCGGGATCGAGAGCGGGTAGATGATTCTGAAGAGGATCGTGAATTCGTTCGCGCCGTCGATCTTGGCGGATTCCTCCAGCGAGGCGGGCAGCTGCTTGAAGAACGAGCGCACGATGATGAAGTTGAAGACGCTGACTGTGCCGGGCAGGATGAGCGCCAGCAGGTTGTTGGACAGATGGAGCGTCTTGGTGATGTTGTAGTAGTTGGGAATCAGGCCGCCGGAGAAGAACATCGTGATCAGCAGGTAGATCATGAAGAATTTGTGACCGCGCAGCGTGGGCTTGGAGAGGCCATAGGCCAGCATCGAGGTCACCAGCGTCGAGAGGAACGTGCCGCTGACGGTGATGAGCAGCGTGACGGCGTAGGCGCGCGGGATGGTCGGCGTGCCGAACATGTAGGAGTAGGCCTCCAGCGTCGGCTCCTTCGGGAAGATGATGAAGGGCTCGCGCATGTACTCGGCGTTGCTCGTCAGCGAGATCGCGAAGATGTTGAAGAACGGGAAGATGATCGCGATTGCGATGAGGATGAACAGCGCGACGTTCAGAAAATCGAACAGGCGCTCGCCGATGGTCAGACGGATTTTATTCTTGCCGTATTTGGGCAGATGGGCGCGTGCGTTCATGACTGTTTACCTCCTTTTCTCTTTCGCCTGTCGATCAGAAGAAGCCTTCGCCGGACATCTTCTTGACGACAAAGTTGCTGGCGAACAGGAGGATACAGTTGACAATCTGCTGGAACAGGCCGATGGCCGTCGAGAGGTCGTATTCGCCCTTGGAGACGCCCATGTCGTAGACATAGGTATCGATGACCTGGGCGACGGTCGTCTTGGTGGCCTCCGTGCGCAGGTTCATGATCTGGTCAAAGTTCGCGCCCATGACCGATCCGACGTTGAGGATCAGCATAGTCGTGACGGAGAAGGCGATGGCAGGCAGCGTGATGTGGATGCACTGCTGGAAGCGGTTGGCGCCGTCCAGATACGCAGCCTCGTACATCTCCTGGTCGACACCGGCGATGGCGGCCATGTAGATGATCGTGCCCCAGCCGGCCTCCTTCCAGATGCTCGTGCCGTAGAGCATGCCGTAGAACATGTTCGGGTCGGAGAGCATGTTGATGGAGGAAAGGCCCAGGGACATCAGCAGTTTGTTGACCAGGCCGCTGGTGATGGAGAAGAGCGAGAAGAGCAGCGAGTACATGATGACCCAGCTGACGAAGTGCGGCAGATAGATGATCGTCTGCACGACCTTGCGGTAGCGGGTGCTCTTGAGCTCGTTCAGGAGCAGCGCGAGGATGATCGGGATCGGGAAGGTGATCAGCAGCTGCGTGATGCCGATGAAGAGCGTGTTGCCGATGATGCTGCTCGCGATCGCGCGGCCGAAGAAGCGGTTGAAGTGCTCCATGCCGCACCAGGAGGAGAACATGATGCCGCTCTTGATCTTGTAATCCTTGAAGGCGAGGATGATGCCGTACATCGGCATGTAGCTGAAGATGAACACCACCAAAATGCCAGGCAGGATCAGCAGATAGAGATATTTGTCCCGGTTGAGATCGCGCATCAGCGGAGCGGCGGTCGGCCGGAAGACGGGCATCGTGAAGTAGGCGACAAGGCTGCCAAGCAGGAGCAGCGCACCGGCTGCGCAGGTGACGGCCGGACCGAGACCATAGGTCATGAAGTCCCAGTTCTTGTTGCCGACGATGCCGGTGATGGCGACATACCAGACTGCGCCGCCGATAATCAGCAGCAGGGAGAGCGCAAGCAGACCCTTAAAGACGTTCAGCGCTTTCCTGGCCTGTGTGGGGGCGGGATTCGTGCCCGGAGAAGAAAGTGACGCCTGCATGGAACCAACTCCTCTGTTGGGTTCCCCGATCCGGCGGGGGAAAAGAGAGCCGCGCGCCGGGGCAACCTTTGTTTTGAGCCAATGCTTCCCCAAAGATTGAAAGAAGCTCAACCCCTGTTGAAATTAATTATATGCGTTTTCGTCGAATCCGTCAATGAAAAATGGGACGATCTGACCAATTCGATCGAAAAAACAAAGAAAATGCGGAATAATCCAAAAAGAAAGGAAGAATATGCGGTTTTTCACGACTTTGTGCAGGCTGCAGTCGGCCGGAAGGCGGAAAGAGAAAAGCTGAAAGAATGCTGACAAATTGGAGGAAAAAACGCGCCCGGAGAATGTTGCCTGGGGCGCATTGACAGCGTTGGGAGGCGCCGATATAATAGAGGCAGAAATCCCGGCGCAGCCGGAAAACAGGAGAAAGGGAAGGAACTTACGAATGGAAAAGCAGGATCAGGTCACGCTTTTGAGCGTGCAAGACGCGGCCTTTGTGAAAGCCTTCGGGAAGACCTGGACGTTTGATTCTGTGTTTGCGCCGCGCATCGTGCTGCGCGACGGAACGGAAATTCGCTTTGACAGCGCCGCCTCCATCGAGCGGACTGCCTATCGCTCGGGACTGGGCGAGGGCGAGCGCGTGCGCTATGCGGGCTTTGAGGGGCGCGGGGCGCTGTCCTTTGAGACGCAGATCCTCGTGAACGATACGACGGGCTTCGTGGACTGCACGTTCGTGCCGCTCGACATGGCGGGGCTGGATGTCAAGGAGGTGCTCTGGCCGGCGCCGCTGGTAGCCCAGGGAGAGGGCGCCTATGCGGTGCTCAACACGATGCAGGGCCAGATTCTGCCCGCCGACTGGCCGCAGGCCGTGGGCGAGAAGATGCCCTTTGACGGACAGATGGGCTCGGAGAGCGCCTACATGCCCTGGTGGGGCGAGGTCACCCCGGAGGGCGGCTATCTCTGCTACGCCCGCCACTTCTGGGACGACGCCTATACGATCGAGCATCCGGCCGGCGGCCCAACGCGCGTGTATGTGCGCCATCTGCCTTCGCTGGGGCAGATGCGCTATGCCCGCACGATGACCTACTGCTTTGTGCCGGCGGGCAGCGACTATGTGACGCTCTGCCGCCTGTATAGGAAGATGATCGACGAGGAGGGCCGCGCGCATACGCTGCGCGAGAAGGCTGCGGCGAACCCAAACGTCAGCAAGCTCGTGGGTTGCTGCGTGATGCATGTGGACGGCAAGACGCACCGCGTGCCGGAATGCGCGTTCTACGACGCCGAGCATCCGGAGACGAACGACCATGTGACGCCGTTTGCCAAGTGGGAAAAACGCGTGCGCAGGCTGAAGGGCATGGGCGTTGACCAGCTGTACCTGCATCTGGACGGATGGGGCCAGCCCGGCTACGACAACCAGCATCCCGATTATCTGCCACCCTGCCGGGAGGCCGGCGGCTGGCCGGGGCTCAAGTCCCTCTCGGATACCATGCAGGAGCTGGGCTACATGTTCGGCATCCACGATCAGTACCGCGACTACTACCTCGACGCGCCGACCTACGACCCGGACAACGCGGCAAGAAGCGCGGACGGCAGCATCTTTGAGATGGCGCGCTGGGCGGGCGGACGGCAGAACTACCTCTGCGCGTCGCTGGCGCAGGACTACGTCCGCCGCAACTTTGAACAGCTCTTCGCCCACGGCATCCATCTGGAGGGCACCTACCTCGACGTGTTCACCTGCAACGAGCTGGACGAATGCGCCAACCCGCGCCACCCGATGACCCGCCGCGAGTGCATCGACGCGCGCTGCAGGTGCCTGAGCTATCTGACGGCGCACGGCGTCGGTGCCGCTGTTTAACCTTGTCTATCACGATTGCGTCATCATCCCCTGGATGATGGGCACGGAGGAATGGGGCATTCCAGAGGGGACGACCGGCTTCCTCAACGCGCTGCTGTGCGGCGGCATGGGCTATATGAGCGACAGCGCCGAGGGCGAGGCGCTTGAGGAGAACATCCGCCAGTGGAGGACGATCTCCGAGCTGCAGCACCACGTCGCGATGGAAAAGA
>SFFC01000108.1 GCA_004556985.1 Clostridiales bacterium
GTGCATCGGGCGCCAGGCCATAGGCGGCGATGACCGCCTCGCGCGCGATCCGCTCCGCCTCTGCCGCCGGGATCGCGTCCTCCCCCGGCAGGAGGAAGACCTCCGAATCATAGCCCGCCAGGCCGAGGTCGAGCATCAGCGCGCTGTACCAGGCCTTTTCCTCCATGCTCCAGGTGTCAAACGTCCCCTTTTCGGCCTCCAGGATGCTGAAGATGCCGACGACGTCCGTGCGCCCGCCTACGCCGTAGCGCGCCGCGAAAAGCGCGTCGAGCTCCGCCTCCCGTGCCGCAGCGTCCCGCAGGGCGAGCGCTGCCTCCCAGGGCGACGGATCCTCGAGGATGCCGTTTTCCTCCATCAGCCGCACGATGGCCTCCTTGTCCTCAAGCGACCAGTCGTCGTAATAGCCGCTCTCCAGCTGAACCCTCGCCACCTCCTCAAAGAACCCATGCGACACCGCAAACGCGGCCAGCGCCGTCGCCGCCAGCGCGATGGCCAGCAGCGCAGCCAGCAGGACGGCCAGTCCCGTCTTTCTCCTCATATATTGGCTCTCCTTTCCCTGCGGCAGGCCGCGAATGCGCTGCCGCAGCTCCCGCTCAAACGCCGCGTCCATCGGCGGATAGAGCGCGCGAAGGGATTGCTGATCGATCCGGATCCGCTTCATTCAAACGTCACCTCCGAACGGCTGAACTGCTCCCTGAGCCATTTCTTCCCGCGAAAAATCCGGCTCTTGACCGTCGTCACCGGCACGCCCAGCGCGACGGCGATCTCCTTTTCGGAATAGCCCTCCATGCAGCGCATCAGCAGCGGCGTGCGCAGCTTTTCAGGCATGCCCTCCATGGCCTCCCTCAGCGGGAGAAGCGTCTCCCCGGGATCGGATATCGCGCGCTCCGGCATCCGCTCCGCCGGAACGACGCGCATCCGCCTGCGCTGAATATTGCGGCATTCGTTGATGACGATCCGCGTCATCCAGCCGCGCAGCGTCTCCTCCCGCGCCTGCGTGCACCGCTCCCAGGCGCGCAGCATGCCCTGCTGCACGGCGTCCTGGGCGTCGGCCTGCGCGCGCAGGATGCTCAGGCTCAGCCGGTACAGCCCGGGGAGCATCGCCTCCGCCTCCCGCACAAACATCGCCTCGTCGATCACGTTCATCCCTCCTGTGCATCCGTCAAGAAGCTTCTTTCACACAGTAGACGCTGCTGGCAGGGCAAAAGTTTCATACAGGCGGGAGCGCCCATCCCCGATTCCGAACCGCTCTGCGTTTCCCGCCATCTCCCTTCTGTGGCCGATAGAAGCCCATTTTCCGCAGAAAAAGGGCCGCCGGGTTTCCCCGGCAGCCCCCTGATGGTCATACCTGTGCAGGTTTTTGGATTTACAGGAAGTACGCGACGCCGGACTCGAAGATCCTCTGATCCTTCTCGCCCGGGATGTTGCTGGCGACAAACTGCCCGATGCGCTCGCTGTGGCCCATCTTGCCCAGCACGCGGCCATCCGGCGAGCAGATGCCCTCGACAGCCCAGTAGGAGCCGTTCGGGTTGCAGGGCATCGTGACGGCGGGCAGGCCGTCGACCGTCGCATACTGCGTGACGATCTGGCCGTTGGCCATCAGCTGCTTGAGCTGCGCCTCGCGGCAGACAAAGCGGCCCTCGCCGTGGGAGATCGCGACCTGATGCACGTCGCCGACGTTCACGCCCGCCATCCACGGCGACTTGACCGAGGAGACGACCGTGCGCACATGCGTCGCGGCGTGGCGGCCGATGGTGTTGAAGGTCAGCGTCGGATCGTCCTCGCGCAGCGTGCGAATCTCGCCGTAGGGCACCAGACCCAGCTTGATGAGCGCCTGGAAGCCGTTGCAGATGCCCAGCATCAGGCCGTCACGCCTGTTCAGGAGGTTCATGATCGCCTCCATGATGCGCGGGTTGCGCAGCGCAGTCGCGATGAACTTGCCGGAGCCGTCCGGCTCGTCGCCGGCGGAGAAGCCGCCCGGCAGCATGACGATTTGCGCCTGGTCGATGCCGCGCGCAATCGCCTCGACGGATTCCTCGATGCCCTTCGCCGTCAGGTTGCGGAAGACGAAGACGTCCGTCTCCGCGCCCGCGCGGCGGAAGGCCTTCGCGCTGTCGAGCTCGCAGTTCGTGCCCGGGAAGGAGGGGATGAACACGCGCGGCCTGGCGACATGCACGGCCGGGCGCGCGGTATTGCGCGTCTCATAGGGCATATACGGCGCGGTGGTGTGCTTCGATTCGACGACGGAGGGGAACACGCTTTCCAGCGGCTCCCGCCAGGCCGCACGCGCCTCGGCGAGCGTGACGCTCGCGCCGCAGGCCGTCAGGGAGGCGCTCTCGGTCGTCTCGCCGATGACGGCGAGACCCGCCGGCACAGGCGCGCCCTCCGCCAGCTCGCAGACGATGGAGCCGTAGCGCGGCAGGAAGAGCTCCTCCTCCTTCACGTCTGTGAGATTCACGCCGATGCGGCTGCCGAAGGCCATGGTGGAGACCGCCGCCGCGACGCCGCCGCGGCCGATGGTGTGCGCGCTGAGCACGTCGCCGCGCAGGATCGCCTGATGCAGCGACTCGTAGAGCATCAGCGCCTTGCCGTACTGCGGCACGAGCGCCTCGTCGACCGGCAGCGTCAACAGCGCGATGCGGTGGCCCGCCGCCTTGAAGTCCGTTCCGATGACGTGCTTCGCGTCGACCGCATTCACGGCGAAGGAGACGAGCGTCGGCGGGACGTGGATATCCTCAAAGGAGCCGCTCATCGAGTCCTTGCCGCCGATGGAGGCCGTGCCGAAGCCCAGCTGCGCGGATAGGCCGCCCAGCAGCGCCGCCGCGGGCTTGCCCCAGCTCCGCTCAGCCTTGCCCAGGCGCTCGAAGTACTCCTGGAAGGTCAGCCGCGCGCGGGAGACGTCGCCGCCCGCCGCGCAGATCTTCGCCAGCGATTCCGTGACAGCATAGACCGCACCGTGGAACGGACTCCATTCGCTCAGATAGGGATCGTAGCCATGGCTCATCAGCGTCGCGGTGGTCGTCTCACCCTCGGTCGGGATCAGCGCGGCCATCGCCTCGTTCGGGCTCTCGCGATAGACGCCGCCGTAGGGCGCCAGAATCGTGCCCGCGCCGATGGTGCCGTCAAAGCGCTCGACGAGGCCCTTCTGCGAGCAGATGTTGAGGTCGGAGAGCATCGCCAGCCAGGCCTCGCGCACGGTCTTGCCGCGGGCAAAGTCGGGCTGCGCCGTCAGGTACGGCTCGCACTCGTCCGGCGCGGCGACGGCGGCGCGCGCGTGCTGCGTCACGCCGTTGGTATCCAGAAACGCGCGGGAGAGATCGACAATCGTCTTGCCGCGCCAGTGCATCACGAGGCGCGCCTCCTTCGTGACGACGGCGACCTGCGTGGCCTCGAGGTTCTCCTCATAGGCCATCTGCTTGAAGCGCTCGACCTTGTCCGCCTCGATGACGCAGGCCATGCGCTCCTGGGACTCGGAGATCGCCAGCTCGGTGCCATCCAGGCCCTCGTACTTCTTGGGCACGGCATCCAGCTCGATCTCAAGGCCCGGCGCCAGCTCGCCGACGGCGACGCAGACGCCGCCTGCGCCGAAGTCGTTGCAGCGCTTGACCATCTGCGCGAATTCCGCGTCGCGGAACAGACGCTGGATGCAGCGCTCGGTCGGCGCGTTGCCCTTCTGCACCTCCGCGCCGCAGGTCGAGAGGGACTCGACGTTGTGCGCCTTGGAGGAGCCCGTCGCGCCGCCGCAGCCGTCGCGGCCCGTGCGGCCGCCCAGCAGCATCACGACGTCGCCCGGCTCCGGCGCCGCGCGGCGGACGTGGTCGCGCGGGGTCGCCGCGATGACGGCGCCCAGCTCCATGCGCTTGGCGACAAAGCCCGGATGGTAGTATTCCTGCACCTTGCCCGCCGCCAGGCCGATCTGGTTGCCGTAGCTCGAATAGCCCTGCGCGGCAGTCGTGGTGATGCGGCGCTGGGGCAGCTTGCCCTCGCGCGTGCGGCTGTAGGGCACGCGCGGGTCGCCCGCGCCCGTGATGCGCATCGCCTGATAGACGTAGCTGCGGCCGGAGAGCGGGTCGCGGATTGCGCCGCCCAGGCAGGTCGCCGCGCCGCCAAAGCCCTCGATCTCGGTCGGGTGGTTGTGCGTCTCGTTCTTGAACATGATGAGCCAGGGCTCGTCCTTGCCGTCCACATGCGCAGTGACGACGATGGAGCAGGCGTTGATCTCGTCGGAGGCGTCGAGGTCGTCGAGCTTGCCGAGCTTGCGCAGCGCCTTCGCGCCCAGCGTCGCCATGTCCATCAGGGAGATATCCTTCTTCCGCTCGCCGTAGACGTCCCTGCGCGTGTCGACATACAGCTCATAGGCCGCGCGGATGGGCGCGCTGAAGCGGCCGTCCTCAAAGGAAATTTCATCGATCGCGGTCAGGAAGGTCGTGTGGCGGCAGTGGTCGCTCCAATAGGTGTCGATGGCGCGCAGCTCCGTGAGGCTGGGATCGCGCTTCTCGGTATCGCGGAAATAGTCGCGGCAGAAGCAAAGATCCTCCGCGCTCATCGCCATGCCCAGCGCGCGGACCATCTCGCCAAGCGCCTTGTCGTCCATCGAGATAAAGCCCTCGACCGTGGCGACGTCCGCCGGCACGTCGGCGTGCATCGCCAGCGTCTGCGGCTTGTCCATGGAGGCGCGGCGCGCCTCGACCGGGTTGATCAGGTGATGCGCGACGCGGTCCATCAGCTCGGCCGTCACGCCATCGCCCTCGATGGCATAGACCTTCGCGCAGGCGACCTTCGGGCGCTCGGCCTCCGGGCTGAGCAGCTGCAGGCACTGGCTCGCGCTGTCCGCGCGCTGATCATACTGGCCGGGCAGATACTCGACCGCCAGCAGGCGGGCCTCCATCTCCGGCAGCACCTCGTCATAGAGGACATCGACGTTCGGCTCGGAGAAGATGATGCCGCGCGCGCTGTCAAAGGCCGCGTCGGACAGGCCCTCCACGTCATAGCGCTGGAAGATGCGCACATGGCGGATCGCCTGCGTGCCCAGCGCCTCGCAAAGCTCGCGGCAAAGCTGCTGCGCGGCGACATCATAGCCCGGGCGCTTTTCCGCATAGATTCTTCTGACCTGACTTGTACTCACAATGCTCCTCCTCATGCTTGCTCCGGGCGGAAGTCCGCCGCCCGCAAGGGCTAAACAACATCCGCATTATAGCATCAAACGTTCGTCATTGCAATCCGTCGGGCCCCCATTCGCCTCTCTTTCCCCGATATTTTCCGTTTTTGACGATTTTTCTTTCGGATTATTCCGAACATTGACAAGCAGGAACCTCTTGCGGTATATTGATTGTGCAAAGCCCCTCCGCAAAGCGGCGGGGCGTGGAGCCTGGCCGTGCCTGTGCTCCGCTTCCGATCAAGGCAAAAGGAGGCCGCGCCTTGTCCTCGTTTCTGCTGCGCCTGCTGGCGCTTGTGTGCATGGCCGCCGATCATGTCGGCCTGGCGCTGTTTCCCTCGGCCGGGGCGTTCCGCTGCGTCGGCCGGCTCGCCTTTCCGCTCTACTGCTTCCTGCTCGTGCAGGGCTACGGGCATACGCGCGACCTGCGCGCCTATGTGCGGCGGTTGCTGCTGCTCGCGCTGCTCTCCGAGGTTCCGTTTGATCTGCTGATCTTTGGGCGGACGGCCTGCTTTGCTGAGCAGAACGCGCTCTTTTCGCTGCTGCTGGGCCTGCTCGCGCTCGCGCTGTCCGATTCGCTGCGCAGCCGTCCGGGGCCCTGCCTGTTCGCGCAGGCCGCCGTGCTTCTTTCCGCGATGGCCGCGCGCGTGAGCTACGGCTGGCTGGGGCCGGCGCTGTGCCTGGGCTTTTATCGGCTGCGGGGCAGCCGCCTGCGGCAGACCGCCTGCGCCTGCGCGCTGCTGCTCGTCTACACGCTGAGCCTGCTGCTCTCCGGCGTCGAGCGCGGCTGGGCCCTCATCTCGCTCTTCGCGCTGCTCGCGCCGCCGCTGCTGCTGCTCTACAACGGCAGACGGGGGCCGCGCGCTCCGCTGCTGACGGCGCTGTTCTACGCCGCCTATCCGCTCCATCTGCTCGCGCTGTGCGCCCTGCGCGCGCTGCGGCTCGTTCCGCCGTATTTCTTCTGACGCAGAAAAAAACAAACCGCCGCCGGCGTTCCCTCATGGAAGAAGCCGGCGGCGGTTGCGTTATTTCAACAGGAAATACACGGCGACGAGCGCGCCCAGCGCGATGCGATACCAGCCAAAGGCCGTGAAGCTGTGGCGCTTGATGTAGCGGATGAACGTCTTGATCGCGATCACGGAGACGACGAACGCCGTCACGCAGCCGACCGCGAGAATCAGCAGCTCCTCGGGCGTGAAGCTCAGGCCGAATTTGAGCACCTTGATCAGGCTCGCGCCCGCCATCGTCGGAATCGCGAGATAGAAGCTGAACTCCGACGCCGCCGCGCGGGAGCAGCCCATCAGCATGCCGCCCAGGATCGTCGCGCCGGAGCGGCTCGTGCCCGGCACGAGCGAGAGCACCTGGAACAATCCGATCAACAGCGCCATGCGCATGTCGATCAGCTCCGCGCTCTGCACGCGCGGGCGGCGGCGATCGCTCTGCCGGCGCTCGATGATGATGAAGGCGACGCCGTAGAGCACGAGCATCGCCGCGACGACGGGCGCCGTGTGCAGATGCGCCTCCATCCAGTCGTCCAGCGGAATGCCCACGATCGCGCTGGGCAGAATCGCCACGACGATCCTGATCCACAGGTTCACCGTGTCCATTTTGAGAAAGCCCTTGATCCCCTCGCCCTTTTGGGCGCGCTTGAACGGCCAGAGCTTGCCGAAGTAGAGCACGACGACCGCCAGAATCGCGCCCAGCTGGATGACCACCTCGAACATGCGCATGAACGCATCGCTCATCTGCAGCCGCACAAACTCGTCAAGGAGAATCAGGTGGCCGGTCGAGCTGATCGGCAGCCATTCCGTGATTCCCTCCACAACGCCAAAGAGGATCGCCTTGAGCGTTTCCAGCATCAGATTCATGTTCTTCCTCCCTGTCTTTGCCGCCCGGAGGGCAGCCTGTTAAAAATCGAATTCCTCCGCGCTGCGCACGGTCAGCCGCGCCGGTGCGCGGCCTTGCGTGCTCTCGCGGCGCTGCGCCTCCAGCTCGCGCGCCATCGCCT
>SFFC01000015.1 GCA_004556985.1 Clostridiales bacterium
GTCCTCGCCATCCAGATACAGCTTCTGGACATGGTCGGTCGTAATCGAGCGCACCTCCACGCCAAAGACATTGCGCATGTACAGCTTCGCGCCCTTGCGCGCAAGGAGCCACTTCTTCGCGCCGCACTGGCGGGCCATCTCGTAGGCCAGCGGAATGCCCTTGCTCTCCGCCGTAATGATATAGTCAAAGGCCGGCGCCTTCTTGAGCAGCTCGGCGGCACAGGCCTGCGTCAGCTCGCAGTCGCCAAAGATGACAAACGCGCCGATGGACAGCTTGTCGTTCAGCGGGCAGATGGGGAGATCGCGCTCGCAGCCCGCGACTGTCATATGATAATGAGTCTGCATTGCCATTCCTTCTTTCGTTTTTTTGTCGTCGCATATTCGCCGCATAGCACACGGCAGACGCTTTCATTATACTCTAATTTGTTTTCTTGTCAACGCAATGCCTGTGTTTTTTGCCGCATTTTCCGCTTCAGGTCAAAACCGGCAGTCGGTTTTTCCGGCTTTTCTCCCTGCAGACCGACGGTTTTCTCCGTTCTCTGGCGCCTCTGTTCTTTATGACGCAAATTTATTTTATTTCATGCTCCTTTAACTTGACGCTGGAACGCTTTCGTGATAAGATGGAAAACGACAATGATCCCCCTAAATATTGTATTCTTTTTTGTTTTTCTGCACAAGATATTGTGTTTTCGTCGAATATCACTTGATCAACCTGAGGAGAGCATGTATGATGACCATCATCAAAAAGGACGGCACCCGCGAGGCCTTCGATATCGGCAAGGTTCTATCGGCGGTCAACAAGAGCGCTGAGCGCGTCCTGTATACCTTTTCCGACGAGGAAAAAGACTTTATCTGCCGCTTTGTGACGGATAAATGCGAGTCCCTGGGCGAAGAGGGTATCCGCATCGACCAGATGCACAACATCGTCGAGGGTGCGCTTGACGCGATCAGCCCGTCCGTCGCCAAATCCTACCGGGATTACCGCAACTACAAGACGGATTTTGTGCAGATGCTTGATGCCGTCTACAAAAAGTCCCAGTCAATCATGTATATCGGCGACAAGGAGAATTCCAACGCCGACAGCGCGCTGGTCTCCACCCGCCGCAGCCTGATCTTCAACCAGCTCAACAAACAGCTGTATCAGAAGTTCTTCCTCAATGTCGAGGAGCTTCAGGCTCAGCGCGACGGCTATATCTACATCCACGACATGTCCGCGCGCCGGGACACGATGAACTGCTGCCTGTTTGACGTCGCCTCTGTGCTGCGCGGCGGTTTTGAAATGGGCAATCTCTGGTACAACGAGCCCAAGACGCTCAACGTCGCCTTCGACGTCATCGGAGACATCGTTCTCTCCGCAGCAAGCCAGCAGTACGGCGGCTTCACTGTCTCCAGCGTCGACGAGCTGCTCGACCCCTATGCCGAGCGCAGCTATGTGCTCTTTACGGAGCGTTACCGTTCCCTCGGTCTCTCCGACGAGCGCGCCGACGAGGAGGCCATGAAGGACATCATCAACGACTTCGAGCAGGGCTTCCAAGGGTGGGAATACAAATTCAACACGGTCGCCTCCAGCCGCGGCGACTATCCGTTCATCACGATGACTCTCGGCCTTGGGCAGACGCGTATGGCCAGGCTGGCCAGCAAGCTCTTCCTCAAGGTGCACGCGGGCGGTCAGGGCAAAAAGAACAACAAAAAGCCCGTCCTCTTCCCCAAGCTCGTCTTCCTCTACGACGAAAACCTGCATGGGCCGGGCAAGCCGCTTGAGGATGTCTTCGAGGCAGGCATCGAGTGCTCCTCCAAGACGATGTATCCCGACTGGCTCAGCCTGACCGGCGAGGGCTACGTCGCCTCGATGTACAAGAAATACGGCAAGGTCATCAGCCCGATGGGCTGCCGTGCGTTCCTCTCCCCGTGGTACGAGCGCGGCGGCATGGAGCCGGCCGATGAAAACGACCAGCCCGTGTTCATCGGCCGGTTCAACATCGGCGCCGTCTCGCTGCATCTGCCGCTGATCCTCGCCAAGGCGCGCAAGGAAGGACGCGACTTCTACGAGGTGCTCGACGAATATCTCGAGCTGATCCGCCGGCTGCACATCCGCACCTACGCCTATCTGGGCGAAATGCGCGCGAGCACCAACCCGCTCGCCTACTGCGAGGGCGGCTTCTATGGCGGCCACCTTGGTCTCTATGACAAGATCAAGCCCCTGCTCAAGTCCGCCACCGCCTCCTTCGGCTATACGGCGCTCAACGAGCTCCAGGAGCTCTACAACGGCAAGAGCATCTATGAGGACGGCCAGTTTGCGATCGAGGTCATGCGGCACATCAACGACAAGGTCAACCAGTTCAAGAAGGAGGATGGCAACCTCTACGCCATCTACGGCACGCCGGCCGAAAGCCTCTGCGGATTGCAGATTGAGCAGTTCCGCAAGCTCTACGGCATCGTCGAGCACGTCTCCGACCGTCCCTATGTCTCCAACTCGTTCCATTGTCATGTGACCGAGGATATCACGCCGATTGAGAAGCAGGACAGTGAGAAGCGCTTCTGGGATCTCTCCAATGGCGGCAAGATCCAGTATGTGCGCTACCCTATCGGCTACAACAAGGAGGCCATCCGCACGCTCGTGCGCCGCGCCATGCGCATGGGGCTGTACGAGGGCGTCAACCTCTCGCTTGCCTACTGCGATGACTGCGGTCATCAGGAGCTGGAGATGGACGTCTGTCCGAAGTGCGGCAGCCGCAATCTGACGAAGATCGACCGCATGAACGGCTATCTCTCCTATTCCCGCGTTCACGGAGAGAGCCGCCTGAACGATGCGAAGATGGCGGAGATCGCCGAGCGCAAGAGCATGTGAGCGCGTGCTCCTGCTCAATGAACACACAGGAGTGGCTTTGCCATGAATTATCACAACATCACCGTGGACGACATGCTCAACGGCGACGGTCTGCGCACGGTGCTCTGGGTCGCCGGCTGCGATCATCGCTGCCGTGGCTGCCAGAACCCGCAGACCTGGCCCGCGCAGAGCGGCGTCCCATTTGACGATGCCGCCCGGGAGGAGCTCTTCTCCTACCTGAGCCGCGACTACATGTCGGGCATCACGTTTTCCGGCGGCGATCCGCTCTTTCTTAAGAACCGAGAGACGGTCGGTTCCCTGATCGAGGAGATTCATGCCCGCTTTCCCGAAAAGACCATCTGGCTGTATACCGGCAGTCTGTTTGAGGAAATCCGTTCTCTTCCCTTTGTTCCGCTGATTGACGTCATCGTTGACGGGCCGTATGTCGAGGCGCTGCGCGACGTGCAGCTCCATTGGAAGGGCAGCGCCAATCAGAGGGTTATCGACGTCAAACAGTCGCTCGCCGCAGGACGCGTCGTCCTGTGGTCCTGAGCGCAGAAAGGATTTACGCATGGTACGCATTGCACGCTTTGAAAAGGTCTCCGCCCGCCGCTTTGTCGAGGATTGGATTACGACCTTCCCCCAGCAGACGGTCGAACAGGCGCTGCTCGCTTACGAGCACATCAAGCTTCCGCATCGCGCGACGGCCGGCTCCGCAGGCTACGACTTCTTCGCGCCCGTAGGCTTTGAATTGCCCGCCGGCGGCAGCATCAAGATCCCGACCGGCGTGCGCGCGCTGATCGAGGAGGGTTGGGTGTTGACGCTCTATCCACGCAGTGGCCTGGGCTTCAAGTATCGCTTCCAGCTCGACAACTCCGTCGGCGTCATCGATAGCGACTACGCCCGCTCGGACAACGAAGGTCACATCTTTCTGCGCATGACCAATGACAGCCGCGAGGGCAAGGGCCTTCGCGTCCCCGCCGGAACGGCCTTCGCCCAGGGCATCTTCCTCCCCTTCGGCATCACGCTGGATGACGATGTGCAGACCGTGCGCAACGGCGGTCTCGGATCAACGACAAAAGCCTGAGGTGAGCGCCATGTCCTTTACCCGCCCGGAATATCCTTCGGACAAGGCCGCCCGGTATGCGCTCCTCCTTGAGCAGGCGGACGCCCTGACCGACGGCATCGACCATCCGATGGCCAGCCTGGCCAATATTGCCGCGCTGCTCGGTCAGGGGCTGCCCGACATCAACTGGGTCGGCTTCTACCTGATGGATGATGGCTCCCTGCTCCTTGGGCCGTTCTATGGCCTGCCGGCCTGCATTCGCATTCCGCTTTCCCGCGGCGTCTGTGGCGCTGCCGCCAGGACAGACAGCGTTCAGCGCATCGCCGACGTGCATGCCTTTCCGGGGCATATCGCCTGCGACAGCGCCTCCAATTCCGAGATTGTTTTGCCGATCCACGCGCAGGGACGCGTCGTCGGCGTTCTGGACATCGACAGCCCCCTGCTCTCCCGCTTTGATGAAACCGACGAGCGCTGCCTTCAGCAGCTCGTGCATCTGCTTGAGCGCCGCTGCGATTTCGGCCAAACGGCCTACCGGACGGGGATTGCAGAATGACCGCTGCCCTTGTATTTTCCAGGCATAAACCCATAAAACGCATCCGCGTGCTTTAAAGGCTACGCGGATGCGTTTTGTTGTTTAGGTTTTTCTTTCTCCGGTTTACTGGCCGCTCTCCTCGATCTGCCGTCGGATATCGAGCATCTGCTGATCCGTCTTGCTGACGGTCTCGGCACATTCGATCAACTGACGCGCGATCTCCTGCGCATGCTCCTGCGGAATATCCTTCTTATAGCGGAGCTTGTGCTCCAGGCTCGCCCAGAAATCCATCGCGATCGTCCGCAGCTGCACCTCCACGCGCATGAACCGCTTCTCCTGCGAGAGGAAGATCGGCACCTCGACGATCAGATGCAGACTCCTGTATCCGCTGGGCTTCGGGTTTTTGATGTAATCCTTCGTTCGGAGGATGTAAACGTCGTCCTGCAGCGCGAGCATGTCCGCCAGCCGGTAGATGTCGTCGACAAACGAGCAGATGACGCGTACGCCCGCAACATCGGAAAGCTTGCGCTCGATATTCTCTGTCGTGAGCGGGACGCCAATCCGATCCATCTTTTCGATGATGCTCCTGGGCGTCTTCAGGCGGGTTTTAATGCTCTCAATCGGGTTGCGATCAAATTTTCCGTTGAATTCGATGTTGAGCACCTTGAACTTCGTCTCGATTTCAAGCATCGCGCTCGAATAATAGCTCATCAGGCGCATATACTCCTTACCCATGTTCTTGAGCTCGGAAAAGATATCGTCTGTCAATAGCCCGGGCGCAAAGGCAACCTCTCTGGTTTCCTGCATGACCGTTTCCTCCTTCGGATTTCTCCTGTCTGTATTGTACACGATCGAAACCGAGTTGTCAATTCATACAGTTTGACCCTATGCAGTTTGTGCTGTTTTTACAGAAGTCGAAGCGATGCGATGTCCCGCCCGACGGCCGATGCCGAGCAGGATTGAGAGAACGTCTCCCGTAGCACGCGCTCGACATCCTCCTTGGTTACGGCCTCGATTTTTGCGATGACCTCCTTGGGATCGACCGCCTTGCCGCGCAGCAGCTTGCTGCGGCCGATGGAGGACATGCGCGAGGAGCTGCTTTCCAGCCCCAGGATGTAGGACACCCGGAGCTGATCCTTGGCCATCGTGAATTCCTCCTGCGTGACGCCGCCTTCCATGAGCTCGCCGATCAGCCTGTGAATCTCGTCGGCGACCTTCTGCGCGAGCTCCGGCGACGTGCCGGCATAGATGGTCAGCGTGCCGCAGTTGGGATAGGTCGAGGGGAAGCTGTAGACCGAATAGGCTGCGCCCATCTCCTCGCGGATGCGCTGGAAGAGCCGTGAGGACATGCCCCCGCCCAGCAGGTTGTTCATCACGGAGAGCGGGTACAGCGCGTCGTCGTCCTGCGCGACGCCCGGATAGGCTAGGCACAGATGCACCTGCTCGATGTCCTTTTTTCTGGTCAGCAGCCGCGCGCAGGATTCGAGCTTCGGCTCCGGCATTCTCGTCTCTCCCTGTGCCTGCCAGCAGCCCAGATACCGCTCCGCGAGCTCACGGAACTGCTTCTCGTCAAAGTCGCCCGCGATGGCCAGCACCGTATTGTCCGGCCGGTAATGGCGGCGGCGGTAGTCGATCAGCGCCTCGCGGGAGACGGAGGCAATCTGCTGCTGGGAGCCGAGAATCGGGCGCGCCAGCGGATGATCCCCGAAATACGCCTCCGCCAGCAGGTCGTAGACCAGATCCTCCGGCGTATCCTCGCACATGGCGATCTCCTCAAGGATGACGCCGCGCTCCTTCTCGAATTCCTCCTCATCCATTCGGGCGTTGAGCAGCAGATCGCTGAGCAGCTCCATGGCCCGGGGCAGATGCTCGGCGATCACCTTGGCATAGTAGCAGGTGCATTCCTTCGAGGTAAATGCGTTGACCTGACCGCCGATGGCGTCCATCTCGACCGCAATCTCGCGGGTCGTTCGGTTTTCCGTGCTCTTGAAGAGCATGTGCTCCACAAAATGAGAGAGGCCGTTTTCCGCCTCGCTCTCATACATCGAGCCCGCACCGATCCACAGACCGACGCTGACCGACGGAAAATGCGGGATGTACTCTGTCACGACGCGCAGACCATTGCCCAGCACAAACTCTTCGCACATGCGGTTGACTCCTCCGTTCATGGTTTCTTTTATGTTCCCCCTTTGTCCTGTTTTCATGCTGTTTATACCGATTTCACTCTGAATTGCTTCTGTGCGCGCGAAGCAAAGAAGGGTCAAGGAGCTAAGCCCCTTGCGGGGTCTGGGGCAGCGCCCCAGGCGGGTTCAGGGCGGCAGCCCGGGAATGGCATGAACCCTCCCTGATTCAAAAAGCGGGCCGCCGGATGACCGACGGCCCGTTTGCTGTTTGGGATTAGCCCCGGCGATTTGCATCCCGGCGCGGCGGACGCTGACCCGGCGCGCTGCGGCGCGGCATGTCCGTGTTGTCGTATTCGATATCGTTGCGGATGAGGTTGATGCGGCCCTGAGAATCGATCTCCGCGACCTTGACCTCGAGCTCGTCGCCGATCTTGACGACATCCTCGCACTTCTCCACGCGGCCCTTGGCGAGCTTGGAAATGTGCACCATGCCATCCTTGCCCGGAAGCAGCTCGACAAAGACGCCGAAGTTCATCATGCGCACGACCTTGCCGGTGTAGACCTCGCCGACCTCGATGTCCTTGGCAATGCCCTCGATCAGGCGGCGGGCCTTGGCGGCCGCTTCCTCGTCGTTGGTCGCGATGAACACGCTGCCGTCGTCCTCGATGTCGATCTTGACGCCGGTCTCGTCGATGATCTTGTTGATCATCTTGCCGCGCGGTCCGATGACCTCGCTGATCTTCTCCGGGTTGATCATGAAGCTGATGATCTTGGGCGCGTACGGAGAGAGGTGCTCGCGCGGCTGCGGCAGCACGTCGAGCATCTTGCCCAGGATGAACAGGCGGCCGTCCAGCGCCTGAGACAGCGCCTGGCGGAGGATCGCCTCGTCGATGCCCTTGATCTTGATATCCATCTGAATGGCCGTGATGCCGTTCATCGTGCCGGCGACCTTGAAGTCCATATCGCCGAGGAAGTCCTCCAGGCCCTGAATGTCGGTCAGTACGGCGACCTTGCCGCTCTGCGCGTCCTTGATCAGGCCCATCGCGACGCCGGCGACCGGCGCCTTGATCGGCACGCCCGCATCCATCAGCGCCAGCGTGGAGCCACAGACGGAAGCCTGGGACGTGGAGCCGTTGGAGGAGAGCACCTCGCTGACCACGCGGATCGCATACGGGAACTCGTCAACCGGCGGAATCACCGGCTCGAGCGCGCGCTTGGCCAGCGCGCCATGGCCGATCTCGCGGCGGCCCGGGCTCTTGAGGCGGCCCGCCTCGCCGGTGGAATACGGCGGCATGTTGTAGTTGTGCATGTAGCGCTCGCTGGTCTCGGTACCCAGGCCCTCGATCACCTGCACCTCGCTCATCGGCGCAAGGGTCGCGATGGACATGACCTGCGTCTCGCCGCGGGTGAAGACGCCGCAGCCGTGGACGCGCGGCAGCACGCCAGTTTCGCACCAGATCGGGCGGATCTGGGTCAGGCTGCGGCCGTCAGGACGAACGCCCTGCTCCAGGATCTTCTTGCGCATGATCTCCTTGTTGAGGTAATAGAGCGCGTCATCCACCTCGCTGAAGCGGCCCTCGAAGCGCTCAGCGTACTTCTCGTGCGCCTCGGCGGTGACGACCTTCTCCCTCGCGCTGCGCTCATGGCGGTCGGTCGTCTCAAAGACCCACTCGCAGCGGCCGTAGAAGTCCTCGCGAACGGCAGCCTTGACATCCTCGCCCGTCTCGACGACCGGATAGTCGCGCTTTTCCTTGCCGATCTCGGAGACGATCTGCTTCTGGAACGCGACAAGCTTCTTGATCTCCTCGTGGCCGGTCAGGATCGCGCGAAGCATGTCCGCCTCGCTAATCTCCTTGGCGCCGGCCTCGACCATCAGCACGGCCTCATCGGTGCCTGCCACGGTCAGGCTCAGCTTCGACACAGCGCGCTGCTCGAGGTTCGGGTTGATGACAACCTCGCCATCGACCAGACCGACGGAGACGCCGCCGATCGGGCCCGCCCAAGGGATGTCGCTGACGGCGATCGCCGCAGAAGCGCCGATCATCGCAGGGATGTCCGGCGGCACGTCCTGTTCGACGGAAAGCACGGTCGCCACAACCTGCACATCGTTGCGCATGCCCTTGTTGAACAGCGGGCGAAGCGGGCGATCGATGAGGCGGGAGGTCAGCGTTGCCTTCTCGGAAGGACGGCCCTCACGCTTGATGAATCCGCCGGGGATCTTGCCCACGGAATACATTTTCTCTTCGAAATCGACGCTCAGCGGGAAGAAATCCTGTCCTTCACGCGGGGTCTCGGAGGCCGTCACGTTGACCATGACCACCGTATCGCCAAGACGGACGATCACGGAGCCGTTCGCCTGCCCGCAGTACTTGCCAAACTCCAGCACCAGCTTGCGGCCAGCCAGCTCTGTGCTATACACCTTTTCCATCGGGGTATCTCCTTTCAAAATCCTGCCTGCAACACACATCACTCAGGCCCGAACCCTCGAAGCCTGAAAAAAACCGCCGTCTGGGCGACCATGCCTCCCAAACGACGGTCATCTGGGACAAAGCCCTCTTGAACAAAGCCTTGAAGAGGCGCGTCAATTACTTGCGCAGACCCAGCTTCGCCACAAGCGCGCGATAACGCTCGATGTCAACCCGCTTGAGGTACTCGAGCATATTGCGGCGCTGACCAACCATCAGCAGCAGACCACGATGGGAATGATGATCCTTCGCGTGATCCTTGAGGTGGGCGTTGAGGTGATTGATGCGGGCAGTCAGCAGCGCAACCTGCACCTCGGGGGAACCGGTGTCGCCCTCATGACGGGCATACTCTTTGATGATAGCTTCCTTCGTCGCCTTATCCATGATAAAGACCTCCAAATTTTTTTTGCCAATTGCCGCGGGCATAGATGAACGTTTGGAGACGCGATCAACTGCGCGCGCGGTTCAGACCAGAAGATATTGTAACACGGAAGCCCCGCTTTGTAAACAGAACTTCCGCGTCTTTTTTGAGTTTTTTCGAAGTTTTTGCCGATTTTTCTCAGATCTGCGCGCCCCGTTCAAAGTAATCGCGCACCTGCTCGCGGTTCCTCATGACCTCCTCGCGCAGCGCCTGGAGGGACTCAAATTTCCGCTCCCCGCGCAGGCGCAGACAGAGGCACAGCCGCATGTGACAGCCGTAGAAATCGCCCTCCTGCGCGTCGAGCAGGTTGGCCTCGATGGTCGGCGCGCCGTCCGGCACAGTCGGATGCGTGCCGATGTTCACGGCAGCCTTGTACCATCTGCCCCGCACACAGGCCATCGCCGCGTAGACGCCGCTGGGCGGTATGGCCTTGCCCACGGGAAACGCGAGGTTGGCCGTCGGGAAATCGAGCTTTCTGCCCAGCTGCTTGCCGTGCTGAACGACGCCGCTGAGCGAATACGGCCGGCCCAGCAGGCGGGCAGCCAGCTCCATGTCGCCTGCCGCAATCGCTGCGCGCGTGCGCGTGGAGGAAACCGGCTCCCCGTCAAGCTGCACCTCGTCGACGACCCGGGTCTCAAATCCGAAGGTTTTGCCCAGACGGATCATGTCCTGCGCCTTGCCAGCGCCCTTGCAGCCAAAGGAATAATTGAAGCCGATCACGACGAACCTCGGATGCAGCGCCTCGCAGAACGAGCGCACGAACGCCTCCGGCGGCAAGGCGGCATACGCCCTGTCAAACGGACGCAGGACAGCCACGTCGATGCCCATGCGGGCGATGGCCTGGATCTTTTCCGAGCGCGTATAGAGCTGCGGCGGCACGCTTTCCGGCGCAAAGGTCGCCATCGGATGGCTGGAAAACGTATAGACCACACTCGTCAACCCATGCAGCGCCGCCAGCTCATTGGCCGTGCGCATGAGCTTCGCATGCCCTTCATGGACACCGTCAAACATGCCAAAGGCGACGACGGTCTGCCCGCCGCGCCATTGCGTCTCATGTGTCAAGAGTTTCATGATTCCTGTCCAATCCCCATTCAGGAAAGAATTCTATGGATTCGGTCAATCCGTTTTGCATGGTTTCAGGCGCTGGGATTCGCCAAGGCTTGCCAGTGATGCCGCCCGTCATTCGAGGAGCATGGCGTCAAAGCGCAGCCCATCCCCGCGAATCCGCCCGATTCCGGCAAAACGACCGTTCAGATAAACCCGCGCGCTCTCTCCCTGTGCGGCCTCGCCGCTGAACTGGCGGCGGCGCAGCTCGTTGCCGTTGCGCACAAAGCGCTCTGCCTCAGGCGCAACCGTCAGCGCGGGAAGATGGGCAAGCGGCCTGTCTATCGGCGTGAGCAGCGCAGAGAGATCCTCCGCCGCGTCGATCTCCTCGATCGTGTGCGCCTCGTCGAGCGTAAACGAGCCCGTCTGCGTCCGCAGGAGCATGCCCATGCAGGCATAACAACCGGCAGCTTCGCCGATGTCATGGCAAAGCGTCCGGATATAGGTGCCTCGACCACAGCGCACGCGGATCAAAAAGCGCCCCTCTCGCTCATGCAGCACGTCGATGGCATAGACCTGCGTCGGGCGCGGCTGCACATCGAGCGCAATCCCCTGGCGGGCGAGATCGCAGAGCTTCTGCCCGTCCCGCTTGAGTGCGGAAAACATCGGCGGAATCTGACCGATTTCACCGATAAACCGCGGCAGCACACGCTCAAGCGTCTCCCGCGTCAGCGCCTCTCCGCTTCCGGCGGTGACTTGGCCGTGCACATCCTGGGTGTCGGTCGAATAGCCCGGGACGAGCTCGGCCACATAGGTCTTCTCCTTGTCGACCATGTAGTCAAACAGCCTGGCCGCCTTGCCGATCATCAGGGGCAGCACGCCGCTCGCCTCCGGATCGAGTGTACCGGCGTGGCCAACCTTCTCCTTGCCCCCTAGCTTGCGCCGCACGCGCACGACGACGTCGCTCGATGTCATGCCCGGCGGCTTGAGCACGCAAAGAAACCCGTTCATCCGCGCCTCTCCGCCTCTTCCTGCGCCAGACGATTGAGCTTCTCGCCCATTGCGTCAAGCACTCGCCTGGTCGCGCCCTCGAGCGTATCCTGAATCGTGCAGCCCGCCGCCTGCGCATGGCCGCCGCCGCCGAACAGTACAGCGATATCGTTGACGGTATCGGGCTCCACGGCGCGCAGCGACATCTTGATGCCGTCCTCGCGCTCCGAAGCCAGGACCGCCATGCGCACGCCCTCCACCTCGAGCGCCTTGTTGACCAGGCCGTCCGCCTGGCCGACCGTGCAGCCCGTCTCCTCGAAATCGCTGCGCGTGAGCGCAATCACGCCGACCTGCCCGCCCAGCTCGAAGCGCAGCTTCTGATAGGCGATGCGCGTGAGGTTGACGCGGCAGATAGGCTGCGTCCTGTAGACGCGGCGCGTGATATAGGAGATGTCGACGCCCAGCGCGAGCAGCTTTGCCGCCGCCGCGAGCGTCGCGGGCGACGTCGAGGGATACTGGAAATGCCCCGTGTCCGTGGACATGCCCAGCATCAGGCAGGTGCCCATCTCCCGGGTCATCGGCACACCCAGCGCCTCGATAACCTCAAAGGCCAGCAGACAGCAGGCCGATTCGCCCCCGCGGATAAAGTTGACGTCGCCATAGGCCGGATTCGTCGCATGATGGTCGATGACCATGCGCACCGGAGCGCTGTCAAAGACCGCAAGCGCCTCGCCCATCATGGAGCGGTCGCTCACGTCGACCGCGATGGCCGTGTCATACGGGCCCGCGGCCTGCTCCGGGCGCAGAAAGGCATCGCAGCCCTCAAGGAAGTCCATGCTTGCCGGGGGCTCCCCATCGCAGACCACATCCACGGCCTTGCCCAGCGACAAAAAAGCAAGGCGAAGCGCCAGCGTCGCCCCCACCGTATCCCCATCCGGGGATACATGGGCGATGAGCGCCAACCGTTTCGCCTTGCGCGCCGTGCAAAGCCAATCCTCATGCACGCTCGTCATCGGATTGACTCCCTTCCGTTCTTCTGACCTCGTTGATCAGGCTTGCGATATGCACGCCGTACTCAATCGTCGTATCCAGCTCAAAGAGGAGCTCCGGCGTATAGCGAAGCTGCACGCGGCGGCCCAGATTGTGGCGGATGAAGCCCGCTGCGCTCTTGAGCGCCTTCATCATCGGCGCGCGCTTCTCCTCTTCATAGATGCTGATATACACCTTCGCATAGCGAAGGTCGCGCGTCACATCCACATGCGTGACGGAGAACATGCAGTCCGTGCGGGGGTCGGATACATCCTCCCGGATGATCCGTTCCGCCTCCCGCATGATCTCCGACGCGATGCGGTCTGTGCGCTCAAATTGCTGTGATGCCAAGCTTCGCTCCATTCCTTCCGCCCCTCGGGCGGAACAGCCGAATTACCGTTCGATCTCTTCCATCACGAAGCACTCGATGACGTCGCCTTCCTTGATGTCGGTGTAATTCTCCAGGCAGACGCCGCACTCGTAGCCGTCCTTGACCTCCTTGACCGCGTCCTTAAAGCGCTGCAGGGAGGAGAGCTTGCCCTCGTAAACGACCACGTTGTCGCGCAGCAGGCGAACCTGCGCGTTGCGCTGAAGCAGACCGTCGGTGACGTAGGAGCCGGCGACGATGCCGACGCCCGTGATCTTGAAGACATTGCGCACCTCGGCATGACCCAGGACATTCTCGCGGTATTCCGGCGCGAGCAGGCCCTTCATGGCCTTCTCCATGTCCTCGATCGCCTGATAGATGACGCGATAGTAGCGGATATCGATGCCGTCACGCGTCGCGGCCTCCTTGGCCTTCGTGTCGGGACGGACGTTGAAGCCGATGATCGTCGCGCCGTCGATGCCCGCGAGCATGACGTCGTTCTCCGTGATGGCGCCGACGCCGCTGTGGATCGTGCGCACGCGCACCTCGCTATTGGAGAGCTTCTCAAGCGACTGCTTGACCGCCTCAACGGAGCCCTGCACGTCGGCCTTGATGATGATGTTGAGATCCTTGACCTCGCCGGCTTCGAGCTTGCTGTAAAGATCCTCGAGCGTGGAGGCCGAGCTGTTCTTGACCATGGAGGCGCGGGCCTTCGCGGCGCGCTCCTCGACGACCTGGCGGGCCAGCTTCTCGTCGGCGACAGCCATGAACTCGTCGCCTGCCTCCGGCACGCCGCCGAAGCCGATGATCTCCACGGGCGTCGAGGGCAGCGCATTCTTGAGCCGCTCGCCACGGCTGGAAATCATCGCGCGGACGCGGCCATAGGCGTTGCCTGCGACGACCATGTCGCCGACGTGGAGCGTACCGTTCTGCACAAGCGCCGTCGCCACGGGGCCGCGCGCGTGATCGAGCTTTGCCTCGATGATGACGCCGCGCGCCTTGCGGTTCGGGTTGGCCCTGAGCTCGAGCACGTCCGCCAGCAGCAGCACATTCTCCAGCAGGTCGTCGATGCCCTCGCCGGTATGCGCGGAAACGGGCACCATGATCGTGTCGCCGCCCCACTCCTCCGGCACGAGCTCGTAGCGCGTGAGCTCCTGCTTGACGCTCTCCGGATCCGCGCCCTCCTTGTCGATCTTGTTGATCGCCACGATGATCGGGCACTTCGCCGCCTTCGCGTGGTTGATGGATTCGACGGTCTGCGGCATGACGCCGTCGTCCGCCGCGACGACCAGGATCGCGATGTCGGTCGCCTGTGTGCCGCGGGCGCGCATCGCCGTGAAGGCCTCGTGGCCCGGCGTATCGAGGAAGGTGATCTGGCGGCCGTCGACGCTCGCGGTGTAGGCGCCGATGTGCTGCGTGATGCCGCCGGCCTCGCCGGCCGTCACCTTGGTCTTGCGGATGTAGTCGAGCAGGGAGGTCTTGCCATGGTCGACGTGGCCCATGATCGTCACGACCGGCGGGCGCGTGACCAGATCCTCCTCGCTGTCCTCGACGTTCTCGGCGGAGAGGGCATCCTCGGCCGTCTTGTCGAGCTTCATCTCGAGCGTGACGCCGAACTCCGAGGCGACCAGGGAAGCGGTGTCAAAGTCGAGCTCCTGGTTGATCGTCGCCATGATGCCCAGCAGCAGCAGCTTCTTGATGATCTCGCCGGCCGGCTTGCCGATGCGCTCGGTCAGGTCGCGCACGGTGATCGTCTCGGCGGTCATGTAGGCCGTCTCGATCTTGATGGGCGCCATCATCTGCTGCGCAGAGGGCTGCTTGCCCTTCTTGCGGCGGCCGCGCACGACATCGTCGTCCATGCCGTTGCCGTAGCCCGTCTCGCGCGCAAGCTGCTTGCGGTTCTTGACCGGCTGATGCTCCGGGTCATGCTGCCGCTGACGGAGCTTCTTGTTGGGATCGTAGTTGGAGACGCGCTCCTTTTCGACCGTGGGCATAAGTTCCGGTCCCTTGGAGCCTCTGCTGCCCGCCGGGCGCGCACCGGCCGGACGCGGAGCGCCCTGCTGGCCCCGCGGCGCGAAACCGCCCTGCTGGCCCGCCGGACGCGCTGCGCCCTGCTGGCCCCTGGGCGCAAAGCCGCCCTGCTGGCCTGCCGGACGCGCTGCGCCCTGCTGGCCCCGCGGCGCGAAGCTGCCCTGCTGGCCCGCCGGACGCGGAGCTCCCTGCTGCCCGCGCGGCGCGAAGTTGCCCTGCTGGCCCGCCGGACGCGGGGTTCCCTGCTGGCCGCGCGGCGCAAAGGTCGTCTGCTGGCCCATCGGGCGCGGCGCGTTCCCCTGCTTCGGGGCGGCGGTTCTGCCCGCCTGGGGCGCTGCCGGCGCGGCGCTCTGCGGCTTGCTCTCCTGCTCGGACGCGGCCGGCGCAGCGGGCTTGGCCGCCTCCTGCACCGTCTCCGCCGGTTCGGGCGTGTCGTCAGGCATCGTCCAGGCCTTGCTCTGGGCCTTGAGCGCCTTCTGCTGTTCCTCGCGGCGCTTCTCCTCTTTCTGAGCCTCTTCCTGCTGCATAAAGCCGCTTTCGATCTTGCGCAGCTCGGCAAGCGTCTTTTCCGCCGCCGTGCGCACGCCGGTCACATCGCCAAGCAGCTTCGCTGCGCGCTTGCTCAGTTCTTTTGTTGCGTCTTGAACCTTCATCTTGGACATTCTGCCCTTGCACCCCCGCAAATTGCGTCTTTCACGTTCAGTCGTGTTGTTACCCTTCCAGTTTTATGCCTTTCGGCCCTGCACGGCCAGGGAGAACAGCTTCTCCCCGAGCGGCCCCTTGGCAACGGCGGCGCTCATCCGCCCGGGCTTGCCGATCGCTTTCCCGATCCGCTGCGCCTGCGCCGTCATCAGCGGCACGCCATAATACGCGCAGGAATCGGCGAACAGCTTCTTCGTGTTCCCTGAAGCCCCGTCGTCCACCAGGACAAACGCTGTCTTTCCGGAGGCAATGGCCTTCCTGACGCCATCCTCGCCCAGCGTCAGCGCGCCGGCGCGCATCGCGATGCCCAGCATGGAGAAAAAAGCGTCTGCACAAATCGTCTCACTGGGCATCGAGTTCCTCCGTCAGCCGCGCGTAGACGGCCTCGTCGATCCTCTGCTCCAGCGCGCGCTCCAGCTGCTTCTGGCGCACGGCCTTCTCCAGGCATTCCTTCGATCTGCAAACATATGCGCCGCGGCCGGGCTTCTTGCCAGCGGGATCAAAGCTGATCTCGCCCTCCGCAGATTTGACAATCCGCAGCAGGCTGCGCTTTTCCTTCATCTCGCGGCAGCCCACGCACATGCGCATGGGAATCTTGCGTGTCTTCATCAGGCGCTCCTCTTCCCCCTGTCCACCGGAATCAGTCCTGCGGCTGCTCCTCGGAAGAGGCTTCCTGCTCCTCCGAGAGCATCAGCTCGTCAATCTGGCTCTGGCTCTTGATATCGATCTTCCAGCCGGTCAGGCGGGCGGCCAGGCGGGCGTTCTGTCCCTCCTTGCCGATCGCCAGCGAGAGCTGGTTGTCCGGCACGACCACGCGACACGCCTTCTCCTTCTCGGAGACGAACACGTTGATGACGTGCGCCGGATTGAGCGCGTTGGCCACAAACTCGGCCGGATCGGCGGACCACTTGATGATGTCGATCTTTTCGCCGCGCAGCTCGGTGACGACGCGATCGACGCGCTGGCCGCGCGGGCCGACGCAGGAGCCGACCGGATCGATCATCGGATCGCTCGAGTAGACGGCCATTTTCGTGCGCGAGCCGGCCTCGCGGGCGATCGACTTGATCTGCACGACGCCGCTCTGAATCTCCGGCACCTCGAGTTCAAAGAGCCGCTTCACCAGGCCCGGATGGATGCGCGAGACGCTCACCTGCGGGCCGTACTTCGCGCCCGGACGGGCGAGCCGGCGGTCGGCGACGACCTCCAGGAGATACACCTTGAAGCGCTCGCCCGGCGCGTAGACATCCGCGGCCATCTGCTGGGAGGTTTCCAGCGCGCCCTCGGTCTTGCCCAGCTCGACATAAACGGTCTTCGTCTCGGGGTCAACGCTGTGCACAATGGCGGTCAGAATCTCGTTTTCCTTTTCGATGAAATCGTCGTAGATCTTGCCGCGCTCGGCCTCGCGGATCTTCTGGACGATGACCTGCTTGGCGGTCTGCGCGGCGACGCGGCGGAAGTTGTTCGGCGTCACCTCGACCTCGACGATGTCATCCTCCTCGTAGCTGGGCTGAATCTTGCGGGCATCCTCGATCGAAATCTCGCCCGCCTCGTCGATCACCCATTCCACGACGGTCTTGCGCGCATACAGGCGCACGGCGCCGGTCGTTCGGTCGAGCTCCACGCGCACATTCGCGTTGCTCGGCGCGACGCCGTACTGCTTGTTGAAGTTATTCTTATAGGCGCTCTTGAGGGCCTCCTCGATCGCCGAGAAGAGCACCTCCTTGCTGATGCCCTTTTCCTTGGCCAGCAGCGCGACCGCCTCGATCATCTCTTTGTTTTCATTCTTGTCCATCATCTGGCGCATCCCCTTCCTCAACGGCCTCACTCTCGTCAGGCCCGTCCTGCGGCGCATCCTCCTCAAAGGCGGCGGCGTTCAAATCCTCCTCCGTGATCACGATCACCGGCTTGCACAGAGAAATATCCTTCAGCGCAAAGCGCTTCTCCCCGGCCGGCGTCATCAGGCGAACCTCGCCCTCCTCAAGGCCCAGGAGCTCGCCCTCAAACCGCCTGCACTTGTCCACCGGGCGATAGAGATGCACTTCCACCGTATCGCCCACATGCCTGTCGTAGTCCGCCTGTTTTTTGAGCGGACGATCAATACCCGGCGAACATACCTCGAGGAAGTCGTAATCCACGCGCTCCACCAGGGGAACCACGGCGCGATGATACGTCTCACAGTCGCTCAGGGTAATTCCGTCGGGTTTGTCAATATAGATCCGCAGGTACCGGCTGGCGCCCTCGCGCGCAAGCTCCACATCGACCAGCTCATAGGAAAACTGCTCTGCCAGCTTGCGGCAGGCGGGCTCGATCACCCGGGTCAGATCGCTTTGTGCCATTCATACACTCCCAAAGTCAGCTTCTTCTCTTCCCTTGCAGGACGCTTCATGCGGGCGCGGGAAGACACTCAAACGCATAGTCAACAGAAAGAGTGGGCATACGCATCCCACTCTTTCCATCCCAACTGCATGGCGCAGTTCCATCCGTTTCAAAAACCCACGCGATTATTATATCACCGCTTTTTCGAAAATACAACCCTCTATGCGCGTTTTTGAAGCTATTCCAGCCCTTTTTCGGCGTTTCAGAAGGAAAAAAGCGTCGTCTGGTTGGTCTCCGGAAGGCCGGCAAGGCATCCGCTCTCGCGCAGCAGATCGATCAGCGACTGGGAAATCTTCGTTCGCGCGCGCAGATCCTCCACGGAGATGAACGGCGATTCGCCCCTCGCCTCGACGATGCTCTGCGCGGCGGCCTCGCCAAGACCCGGCAAGGCATTGAACGGCATGCGGATGACCGTGTCGGAGACGAGCTGGAATTTCGTCGCGTCGGACTGATAGAGGTCGACCGGCGCGAAGCGGATCCCGCGGCAGAGCATTTCGATGACCAGCTCCATGATGACCATCAGATCCTTGTCCTTCTGCGTCGAATCCTTGTTTTCGTCGATCTCCTTATATCTCGCCCGGATGGACTCGATCGAGCCGCCCAGGATGCTGCCGTCAAAGCAGTCCGCGCGCACGGTGTAGTAGGCGCAGTAATACGCCGCCGGCCTGTGCACCTTGTACCACGCGATGCGCAGCGCCATCGTGACGTAGGCGACGGCATGTCCCTTCGGGAACATGTACTTGATCTTCTTGCAGGAGTCGATGAACCAGTTGGGCACGTTGTGCTCGAGCATCGCCTCTTCCATCTCCACCTTGAGGCCCTTTCCCTTTCGGACGGATTCCATCGTGTCAAAGGCCATCTTCGGCGCGACGCCGTAATCCATCAGCGCGTTCATGATGTCGTCGCGGCAGCAGATGCACGAGGCCAGCGGCGCAATGCCCGCCTTGATGATCTCCTGCGCGTTGCCGATCCACACGTCCGTGCCGTGGGACAGGCCAGAGATGCGGATGAGCTCCTCCATCGTCGTCGGCCTGGTCTCCTCCAGCATCTGGCGAACGAAGCGCGTGCCGAACTCCGGCACGCCGTAGGTGCCCGTCTTGGAGCCGATCTGCTCCGGCGTCACGCCCAGCGCCTCCGTGCCGGAGAACAGGGAGATGACGTCCGGGTCGGTCAGCGGCAGCGTTCGCGCGTCGATGCCCGTCAGATCCATCAGCATGCGGATCATCGTCGGGTCGTCATGGCCCAGCACGTCCAGCTTGACCAGCACGTCGTGCATTGAGCCGAAGTCGTAGTGCGTCGTGATCACGGGGCTGCTCATGTCGTTGGCCGGATGCTGGATGGCGACAAACTGCTGAATCTCGTATTCCTTGGGCAGGACGACCATGCCCGCCGGATGCTGGCCCGTCGTGCGCTTGATGCCCACGCAGCCAAGCGCCAGGCGGTTCATCTCCGCCTCCGAGAGGGTCAGGTTCCGCTCCTCGCAGTACTTTTTGACATAGCCGTAGGCCGTCTTGTCCGCCAGCGTGCCGATCGTGCCGGCGCGGTAGCAGTAGCCCTTACCGAAGAGCTCCTCGATATAGGCATGCGCCCGCGGCTGATAGACGCCGGAAAAGTTGAGGTCGATATCCGGCACCTTGTCGCCCTTGAAGCCCAGGAAGACCTCAAACGGGATATCAAAGCCGTCGCGGAAGAGCTCCGTCCCGCACCTCGGGCACATGCGCACGGGCAGGTCGACGCCGACCTTGTATTTCTGCTTGTCCACGTCAAAATCGTAGAATTTGCACTTGGGGCAGCGGTAGTGCGGCGGAAGCGCGTTGACCTCCGAGATGCCGACCAGATGCGCGACATACGAGGAGCCGACGCTGCCTCGCGAGCCGACCAGATAGCCGTCGGCGTTCGACTTTTTGACCAGCTTCTCCGCAATGTTGTACAGCGTGCCATAGCCGTAGCCGAGGATCGAGGAGAGCTCCTTCTCCTTGCGCGCGACGACGATCTCCGGCGGTTTGTCTCCAAACCACTCCCGGATCTGCTCCTCGCAGAGGTTGCGGATGTTGTCGGCCGCGTCCGGCCAGTAAGGCTGGAAGGTCTCCTTCCCCTCCGGGTGCTTGGGATACAAGCCGACCTCGCCGATGCGCGCTGCGATTTTCGCCGGGTTGTCGATGACGACCTCTTCCGCCTTCTCCTTGCCCAGATAGCTGAATTCCTCCAGCATCTCCTGCGTCGTCTTGAAGTAGAGCGGCGGCTGGTTGTCCGCGTCCTTGAAGCCATGCGCCGCCTGAATGATCGCGCGGAACTTGGCGTCCTTCGGATCGAGGAAGTGCACGTCGCCCGTCGCGACGACGGGGATGCCCAGCTGCTCGCCCAGCCAGACGATCTTGCGGTTGAAGTCGCGCAGCTGCTCCTCGTCCTCCGCCGTGCCCTCGCGCAGCATGAAGGCGTTGTTGCCGATCGGTTGAATCTCGAGATAATCGTAAAACCGCGCGATGCGCTTGAGCTCCGTGTCGTTCTTGCCATCGACGACGGCGCGGAACAGCTCGCCCGCCTCGCAGGCCGAGCCAACGATGATGCCCTTGCGGTATTTCTGCAAAATCTCGCGCGGCGTGTGCGGCCTGCGGCTGAAATAGTTGAGATGCCCCTCGGAGACGATCTTGTTGATGTTGGTGATGCCGTCCTGCTCGGCCGCCAGCAGGATGATGTGGTAGGAATCGCCGATCGCGCCGCCGGTCAGCGCGCCGTTGATGTCGCAAAGGCGCGTGACGTCCTTTTCAAGCGCCGTATCGATCATGCGGTTGAGCATCTGCGCCGTCGCGCGCGCGTCATGCACGGCCCTGTGCGCGTTCTTGAGGCTGATGCCCAGCGATTTGCAGACCGCGCCCAGCCTGTGGCTCTTGAGACTGGGATACATGCGCCTGGAAAACTCGAGCGTGTCGATGACGGGCATGTGTACCTCGATGCCCAACCGCTTGCATTCCTCTGTCAGGAACGAGTAGTCGAATTTCGCGTTGTGCGCCGCAAAGGCCGCATCGCCAATAAATTTGAGCAGTTCGGGGATCTCGACCTCCGCCGGGTTGGCGTCGGCGACCATCGAGTCCGTGATGTGCGTCAGCTCGGAAACCTCCTGCGGAATCGGCTCCTTGGGGTTGACGAACCGGGAGTATTCCTCCACAATCTGCCCGTTTCGGATGCGCACGGCGCCGATCTCCATGATCCGGCATTTGCGCGGGTTGAGGCCCGTCGTCTCAAAGTCGACGACGACGATGTCCTCGTGCAATCCGCGCTCGTCCGCATTCTCCACGACCGTCGTCACGTCGGTCAGATACGCCTCCACGCCCGGAATCAGCTTGATCTTGTTCTTCTTTGCCGCGCCGAACGCCTCCGGGAACGCCTGCACGACGCCGTGGTCGGTGATCGCCACGGCCGGATGGCCCCACTGCGCGGCGCGCTTGATGAGGTCGGAGGCGGAGCTGACGCCGTCCATCTCGCTCATGTTGGTGTGCATGTGCAGCTCGATGCGCTTGCGCTCCGCCGTGTCCATGCGCATGGGCTTTTCGCGCGCGTCGATGTCCAGCACCATCATCACCAGCCCGTGCTCAAAGCTATCCATCTTGACGTCGCCGCGCACGGCAAACCACTTGCCCGGCTGCACGGCGGCGATGACGTCGGCGACGGCCTTCTTCTCCTCGTCCGTCGGCGGGCGCTCGTCCTCCTCCTGCGCGGCGCCAAAGCGGCCCTTGCGCGGCTTGTAGCGCAGAAACGCCTTGCACTTGATCGTGTTGGTGTAGTCTGTGAGCGCAAAGCTGAGCAGCTGCATCTCGCCGCCCTTGAGCTCGCGCGTCTCCGCCGTGAGCACCTCGCCGCAGATGGTGATCTTGCTGGCTTCCTCGGTCAGCTCGCTGATCTCCATCGGCTCCGCCGTGACGGGTCTGCCCAGAATCGCCTTGGGCTTTTCCTTCGCCGCCTTCTGCTCCTGCGCGGCGACCTGCTCCTGCTGCTCCTTGACCATCTCGGCAAGGGCGCGCTCGTCCTCCGCCTTGCGCCTGCGGCGGATCTCCTCGAGCTGTTCCTCGCGCAGCTTGACGGCATGGAACGCGACGCTCACGTCGGTCACGAACACATTGCGCACGAGCTGCTCGATGTATTTGCCCACGCCTGCCTGCGTCAGGAATTTGGGCGCGATGTCCTGCGGCACAAGGATCGAAAGCACGTTGCCCCGGCACTCGAATTTCGCGTCCTGCAGCAGCGGCGCGCCGGAGGGATGATGGCGCTTGACGCTGCGCAGGATAAACGAGGCATACTTCATCGGGTCATCGAGGAAATCCTGCGCTAGCTGCGGAGACTTGACGACCAGCGATACCTGGATCGGCGCGAAATTTTTGCGCAGCGCGCGCCGCAGCGCCAAAAAAGGCCGCTCCTCGACCAGCATGTCGGACGAGAAGCAGACCGTGATTTCCGAGCCGCTGCGGCTTGCCATGACGCAATCCAGCGTCAGATGGCCGCGCAGCTCCTGCGCGGCGCCCTCCAGCAGGCTTTCCCATTGTTCAGCCATTGCTTAACATTCCCTTGATTTCATCCACGAGAATCTGCGCCAGATCCCCGGTCACCTTGCGCGGCGCCTCGCCCTTTTTGATCAGCAGGCCCGCGCCGTTTCCCCCGCCGCAGATGCCGATATCCGCCTCGCGCGCCTCGCCCGGGCCGTTGACGACGCAGCCCATGACCGCCACCTTGAAGGGAATCTGCACGCCGGCAAGCTCCTTCTGCACGCGCGCCATGATGCCGCCCACGTCGATGCAGGTGCGCCCGCAGGTCGGGCAGGAGACATACTGCACGCAGTTCGTGCGCAGCCCGACATCCTGCAAAATCTCGATGCCCGCCGGTGGCTCGAGGCAGGGATCGCCCGTCAGTGAGACGCGGATCGTGTCGCCGATGCCATCCAGCAGCAGCGCGCCGATGCCGATCGCGCTCTTGATCCTGCCCTGCTCCGGCAGACCCGCCTCCGTCACGCCCAGGTGCAGCGGATAGTCGCAAGCCTGCGAGGCCAGGCGATAGGCCGCCACCGTGTCCGGCACGTTGCTGGCCTTCATCGAGAGCACCATGTCATAAAACCCGCAGGCCTCGAGCATCCGCGCATGCGTCAGCGCGCTCTCGACCATGCCCTGCGGCGTCGGCCCACCGTATTTGGCCAGGATGTCCTTTTCCACGGAGCCGGAGTTTACGCCGATGCGCACGGGAATGTGATGCGCCTTGACGCAGTCCGCGAGAATGCGCACGTTCTTCTCTCCGCCAATGTTGCCCGGGTTGATGCGCAGCTTGTGAATGCCGTTTTCAACCGCGGCCAGCGCCAGCTTGTGGTCAAAGTGAATATCCGCGACCAGCGGCACGGGGCTTCCGTCCACCAGCGCGCGAACCGCCTTCGCGCAGGCCTCGTTGTACACCGAAACGCGGACGATATCCGCGCCCGCAATCGCCAGCGCGCGGATCTGTGAGAGCGTCGCCTCGACGTCCGCCGTATCCGTATTGGTCATCGACTGCACGCTCACGGGCGCGCCGCCGCCGATGAGCACGCTGCCCGCTTTGACCTGCCTTGTCTTCGTCGCCATAGTCATTCTCCTTCAGCTTATGGACATAAGCCAATGCTTCATCTTTACAGAATCGCCGATAGGGGGTTCTTCCCGTCCTTCGCCTTCCGCCGCCAGAGCGCGGCGGCTTTCGTCACTTCACAAAAATCTGCACGATGTCCTTGTAGGTCAGCACGACCATCAGCCCCATGAGCAGGATGAGCCCTGCCGCATGGATCGCGCCTTCCAGCTCGCGGCGCACGGGCTTTCTGCGGATGGCCTCCGCCAGCAGGAAGAGCAGGCGGCTGCCGTCGAGCCCTGGGATGGGCAGCAGATTCATCACGCCCAAATTGACGCTCACCATCGCCAGCAGCTGGAGGTAGACATCGATGCCCCCCTCCTGCGTCATGTCGGAGATGCCGGCGACCGTACCGACCGGGCCCGTCACCTGATCCGCGCCCTGCCCGCTGGAGAGGATGCCGACCAGCGCATCCAGAATCGCGCGGACGCTCTCCGCGCCATACGCGCAGGCGAATGGTACGCTTTTGGGCAGCGGCACGCGCACGCGCTCGACGGCAAACGTCATGCCGACGCGATAGCGCCCCAGCTCCTCGTCCAGAAACGGCTCGATGGAGAGCTCGACAAACTCTCCTTCGCGCAGCACGACCAGCTCCACTGTCTTCCCGGCGGACTGCGAAATCGCCTGGGCGATCATGCCCGTATCGCTGACCTGCTGGCCGTTGACCGAGATGATTTCGTCGCCGACCTCAAGGCCCGCGCTCATCGCCGGCTCCTCGATCTCGGCGACCCTGGGCACGATGCTCTCAAGCCCCAGCAGGCTCATGTACAGCGCGATGACGACGATCGCGATCAAAAAGTTCATCAGCGGGCCGCTGGCCACGGTCAACGCGCGCTTCCAGAGCTTTTGCCGGTTGAAGGCGCGCGGATCATCGCGCTCCTCGTCCTCGCCGTAGAACTGGCAGAAGCCGCCGATCGGCAGCAGCCTGACGGAAAACTGCGTTCCCCTCCGGCTGCGCTTCTTGAGCAGCAGTGGGCCCATGCCCATGGAAAATTCGACGACCTCGATGCCGCAAAGCCTCGCCGCCAGAAAATGGCCGAACTCATGCGCGATGATCAGCACGCCCAGCAGAACGAGCGCCAATACAACATACATAAGACCGCGTTACACCTCCGAAACCTCACACCGCAAAGCGGCTCGTCGCCAGCAGCTCCTTCGCCTTGGCGCGGGCCTTCAGATCGCTCTCAAACACCTGCTCCAGCGTCGGATGCTGCGTGACGGGCACGGCCGCCATCGTCTCCTCGACAAGCTGCGCGATCTGCCCGAAGCGGATGCGATCATGCAGGAATGCGTCGACGGCGATCTCGTTGGCGCCGTTGAGAATGGCGCTCATCGTTCCGCCACAGGCGAGCGCCTGATACGCCAGGCCAAGCCCCGGGAACCGGCTTAAATCGGGCTTTTCAAACGTCAGCGCCGAGAGCGCCTCAAAGTCGAGCCGCTTTCCTCCCGTGGGCAGCCGCTCGGGCCAGCTCATCGCATAGAGAATCGGCAGGCGCATGTCCGGCGTGCCCATCTGGGCCATGACCGCGCCGTCCGCATACTCGACCATAGAATGTATGACGCTCTGCGGGTGAATCAGCACGTCGATGCACTCGGCGGGCATGTCAAACAGCCAGCGCGCCTCGATGACCTCCAGCGCCTTGTTCATCATCGACGCCGAGTCGATCGTGATCTTGCGGCCCATGCTCCAGTTGGGATGCTTGAGTGCCTGCTTCTTGGTGGCGGTATAGATGGCCTCCTTGCTCCATGTGCGGAACGGGCCGCCGCTCGCCGTGAGGATCAGCCGCTGTGGCCGGTTGCCGCCCGCGCCCTGCAGGCACTGGAAGATCGCGCTGTGCTCGCTGTCCACAGGCAGAAGCGGATGGCCCGCCTCGCGCGCCGCCTGCGTCACCAGCTCGCCGCCGGCGACCAGCGGCTCCTTGTTGGCCAGCAGCACGCGCTTGCCGCAGGAGAGCGCCTCCATCACGGCAGCCAGCCCCGCAATGCCCACCACGGAAACCAGCACGTCGTCCGCCTCGCAGGCGCGCACGACGCGCAGCAGCACGTCCTCGCCGAACATCCATTCGCAGGCATCCTTGATATCCTCTGGGATGGACGCCGGCTCGATGGTCAGCGCCGCGATCTGCGGACGGAATGCGCGAACCTGCTCAAAGAGCTTGTCGCTCGAGGAATGGGCAACCAGCGCCGTCACCTGAAAGCGGTCGCTGTGGCGCGCGGCGACATCCAGCGCCTGCGTGCCGATGGAACCGGTCGAACCGAGAATCGCAATTCGTCTCATTGTATTTCACTCCATGACTTCAAAGCACCAGCGTATAGCAGTACAGGACGATCAGCGTGAAGATCACGCTGTCAAACCTGTCCATCACGCCGCCGTGCCCGGGGAAGACGTTGCCGTAGTCCTTGATGCCGCTGTATCGCTTGAGCAGCGACGCCGTCAGGTCGCCGATCTGCCCGGCAAACGACCCGAGCAGGCCCAGCACGATCGACGCCGGAATGCCCGGCATCGCCATGCGGAACACATAGACGAACACCCAACGGATCGCAAGCGCGCCAAACAGGCCGCCGAGAAAGCCGAACACCGCGCCCTCGACCGTCTTCTTCGGGCTGATCATCGGGCAGAGCTTGCGCTTGCCAAAGGCCCGGCCGCCAAAGTACGCCGCGGCGTCACAGCAAAACGCGATGGCAAAGGCCATGGTGATCAGCGCGATGCCAGGCACCCGCCCGTATGTCGCATTCATCATCATCATGAACATGGACATGGGCAAAAGACATGTAAAGAGCGGATAGACCGAAGCAGCCGCGTTGGGAAACGACGGCTTTTTGCCCAAAATGACGCCGCTCATGGAAAGCCCCATCGCCGCCACGACCAGCAGCAGCGGATCGAGCACGCCCATAAAACGGCTCAGCGGCCACATGCACACCGCCGCGGCAAAGCCGCCGATGCGGCAGACGTCAAAATGCGCGGCGATCAGCGCATGATAGCACTCATGAAGCGCAATGAGCGTCAGCGCGACGATGATCAGCTCTGCAAACCAGCCCCGGACGACCAGCACAAAGATGAGAAACGGAACGCCAATGGCGGCGGTGATGAGGCGAGTTTTCATGCTATCCCTCTTTCCGGTTGTCACACGCCGCCGAACCGGCGATTTCGTTTTGTATAGGCCAGCAGCGCTTCGTCATAGGTATGCCGGTCAAAATCCGGCCAGAGAATATCCGTCTGATAGAACTCCGCATAGGCCAGCTGATAGAGCAGGAAATTGCTCAGCCGGATCTCGCCACTCGTGCGGATCAGGAAATCGACCTCCGGCAACCCGGCCGTATAGAGCTGGCTTTCAAACCGGGGCATGTCGATCTCCTCCGGGGCAATGAGCCCCTCTGCCGCCTGCTGCGCCAGAATGCGCGCGGCGCGGACGATCTCCTGCCGGCCGCCGTAGTTGAGCGCGATGCAGAGCTTGAGGCCGGTGTTGCCTCTCGTCCGCTCGACGGCGGCATGCAGCGCGCTTTTCTGCTTTTCAAGCCCATCCGGCATGCCGTCGATATCGCCCAGAATGCGGATCTGCACGTTTTCCTCGTTCAGCTCGTCGAGTTCCTTCGTAAAATATTCCAGCAGCAGGCCCATCAGCGCGCCGACCTCTTCGGCCGAGCGCTTCCAGTTCTCCGTGGAGAACGCGTAGATGGTCAGCGCCTCAATGCCCAGATCGTCGGAATGCCGGATGATCTCGCGCAGGGCTTCCACGCCGGCCTTGTGCCCGAACGTGCGCGGCAGACCGCGCTTTTGCGCCCAGCGCCCGTTGCCGTCCATAATGATGGCGACGTGGCGCGGCAGTCTGCTGCGGTCAAGCGCAATCTCCTGCGGACTGTTCTGCGCCTCATCCTTGCCGAAAAACGCCATATTTATCCCCCAGTTTCAGATGGCCCGGGCGCATGTAGCAAAAGCGGGCTTCGCAGAGCGCCGCCCCGACGAAACCCGCTTTTTCATACGCTCAAAGCTATGCTCTTTGTATACGTTCCGAATCAGCCGTTTTCCTGCCTGCGAAACGCAATCGGATTCAAAAACCTGGCCGCGGTCAATCTTCTGCCGTCATCAGAGGCATAGACGACGCGCAGGTCGCCTCCCTCCGCCTCCTTGCGCCTGGGCGCGGCGGTCAGCGTGACCTGAGGGTCGATTCCTTCCCGGCGCAGCGTCTCCATCGCGTCGGAAAGCCTCAGCCCCAGCAGATTTTCCCTCATCACCGGACCTCCATGATTTCCTTTTCCTTATCGGCGGTGATCTTGTCGATGTCCTTGATGTTGGCGTCCGTCAGCTTTTGAATCTGCTCCTCGGCCTTCTTCTGGTCATCCTCGGTGATCTCGCTGTTCTTCTTGAGCTTCTTCACCTGGTCGACCGCATCGCGGCGGATCGAGCGAATGGCAACCTTGCTCTCCTCAGCGGTCTTGCGCACGAGCTTGGTCAGCTCCTTGCGGCGCTCCTCTGTGAGCTCCGGCAGCATCAGGCGGATGACCTTGCCGTCGTTGGAGGGCGTCAGGCCCAGATCGCTGGCCTGAATCGCGCGGGAGATGTCCTTCACGAGGCGCGCCTCAAACGGATTGATCTGCAGCACGCGCGGTTCCGGCGCAGAGATATTCGCCACGCTCTTGAGCGGCGTCTGCGAGCCGTAATAGTCGATCATGATCCGGTCGAGCAGCTGAGGATTGGCACGTCCGGCGCGAATGGCCATCAGATCGGCGCGAAGCACATCCTTCGTCTTGGACATTTTGGTTTTGGCGTTGTCCTGTATTTCAGCAATCGTCATGGGAGAACCCTCCTCGAATGTCTTTTTCTCTATTTTACCCCACGATGCATCCCTTTGGCAAGCCCTTTTGTACATTTCACACGAATGCTGCCGCGCACTGCCGCAGCGTTTTTTCCCGCCGGCGGCTCTATGAATTTGAAAATGGCGGCTCCGCTGCAAGGAAAAAGCCGGAAAGCGCAAAGCTCTCCGGCCTAAAAGCCTTTGTTACGGATGCACGTTGGTACCCATCGGATCGCCCTCGATCACGCGCAGGATGTTCTCCGGGTCATCCAGACCAAAGACGCGGATGGAAGGCACCTTGTTCTCCCGGCAGATGGTGATCGCCGACGCGTCCATCACCTTGAGGTCGCGCTCCTGCACCTCCTGATAGGTCAGATCCTTGAGCAGCCTGGCATCAGGATTGACGCGCGGATCGCTGTCGTAGACGCCGTCCACGTTCTTGGCCAGCAGGATGGCATCCGCCCCGATCTCTACGGCACGCAGCGCTGCCGCCGTATCGGTCGAGAAGAACGGATTGCCCGTGCCGCAGGCAAAGATGACGATGCGCCCCTTTTCGAGATGGCGCACGGCGCGGCGATAGGTATAGGGCTCGCAGAAGCGGGTCATCTCGACCGCCGACATCACGCGGGTCGGAATATCCAGCCGCTCAATGGCGTCCTGCATGGCGATGGAGTTGATCGCCGTGCCCAGCATGCCCATGTGATCGGCGTTGATCGCGGTCATCTTGGCCGCAGGGCCCTGGCGCCCGCGCCAGATGTTGCCCGCGCCGATGACGATGGCGATCTCCGTGCCCGTCTCATGCAGCCTGCCAATGACCCCGGCCACGCGGTCGATCTGCTCGAAGTCAAACAGCCTGCCGTGGTCGCCCAGCGCTTCGCCGCTGAGCTTGATCAGTACGCGCTTGTACTTAGCCATGTTGAGCTCCTTTCTCATCCGGCATGATGCCGGTCTCACTTCCGAAGATGGATTCCTTCATTCCACCACCTGCCGCACGAGGCCAACGCCTTGCATCGCGCCGCTTGCCGCACGAGGCCTCGCATCGGGCGGCTTCAAGAAAAGGGACATGCGCATCGCATGTCCCCCTTCAAAGCAGAATTACTTCTTCATCTTGGCCTGCTCAGCCGCGATGTCGGCAGCCAGATTGTCCTGACGCTTCTCCAGGCCCTCGCCGCGCTCAAAGCGCACGAAGCGGACGACGTCAGCCTTGCCGCCAAGCATCTTGGTGACGTTGATGTCAGGATCCTTGACGAACGGCTGCTCCAGGAGGCAAACCTCCTTGTAGTACTTCTCAATACGGCCCTCGACCATGCGCTCGACGATCTTCGCCGGCTTGCCCTCGTTGAGCGCCTGCTGCGTGAGCACCTCGCGCTCCTTCTCGAGGTTGTCGGTGGGCACGTCGCTGCGGCGCACGAACTGCGGGTTCGCGGCGGCAATGTGCATGACCAGGTCGTGGCTGATCTCCTTGACCTCGTCGGTGACCTCCGGGCAAGCGAGCTCGACCATGACGCCGATGCGGCCGCCCATGTGGTTGTAGGTATCCACCAGACCGGAAGCCGGCTCAAAGCGGGCAAAGCGGCGGACGGAAATCTTCTCGCCGATGGAGGCGGTCGCCTCGCCGATCAGGTCGTTGACGGTCTTGGTCTCATCCGCGTAGAACGGCTGAGCGAGCATCTCCTCAACGGAGACCGGCGCCTTGACGGCGACGTGCTTGGCAAAATCGCGGCACAGCGCCTTGAAGCGGTCGGTATTGGCGACGAAGTCGGTCTCGCAGTTGACCTCGATGACGACGCCCACGCCGCA
>SFFC01000016.1 GCA_004556985.1 Clostridiales bacterium
CTACGTATGCGACAGCTTCCGCACGAAGAAATGCTTCCAGATCATCACGACCAACCCGCAGCCCATCGTCGACTATATCATGGGCACGCTGCACCGCGGCGCGACCCTCGAGGACGTCTATGGCGCGTATCACCACGAGCGCAAGGCGATGATCATCACCGTGCTCACCCGATCCCAGGCGCTGGCGCTGCGCCGCTACGTCCACAACTGCGATCCGCATGCGTTCATGGTCATCACGGCCTCCACGGAGATCATCGGCAAGGGCTTCCTGGCCAGCTGACCGACGTGGGATGTGGAGCCATTCGCCTTCGTTTTTGAACCGGCAGAGAGATGTCTGCCGGTTTTTGTATGAAAAAGCCAGGATCCGCAACGAATCCTGGCAGGCATATGAAGAAAGGGAAAACTCACGCGAAGGGGTTGTTCTCGCCGTGCTTCTGAATCTGCGCGTTGAGCAGGTGGATGTCGCCGCAGCTCATTGTGATGACGAGATCGCCGCTTTGCCAATGCGCGCGCAGATAGGCCTCCGCGTCGTCGAAGGTCGGCGTGTAATGGACGTGCTGGCCGGTTCTGGCGATGGCGTCGACGAGCATCGTCGCGTGGATGTCACCGGGGTCGCTCTCCCGCGCGGCGAAGATGTCTGTGATCAGAATCTCATCGGCCAGGTCGCAGCAGTGGATGTAGTCCTTAAAGAGCGTCTTGACGCGGGAATAGGTGTGCGGCTGCATGACGGCCCAGAGGGTCTTGTGCGGCTGGCGGGCGGCGTTTTGAAGCGCGCTGTGCATCTCGGCGGGGTTATGGCCGTAGTCCGTGTAGAGCTTGACGCCGCAGACCGTGCCGGTGTATTCAAAGCGCCGATGCGGAGCAGTGAAGCGGGAGAGGGAATCGGCGACGGTCTGTGCGCCCGCGCCGACCTCGACGCAGGCGGCCATCGTCGCCAGCGCGTGGAGCACATTGTATTCGCCGGGGACATGCAGCTCGACATGCGCGGCGATCTGTCCGTCCTTCGCCGCGTCAAACTGGCCGCAGCCCGTCCCGTCGTAGACAAGGTTCAGCGGCTGCCAGGTGCAGGTCTTGGCAAAGCCGAAGGTCATCGTCCGGCAGGGCAGGGCGCACAGCTGCGCGACGACGCGCGGGTCGTCGCCGTTGCCGATGCACACGCCGTCCTCGGGCAGGAGCGAGAAAAAGCGGCCGAAGGCATGGCAGATGTCCTCGAGATCCTTGTAAAAATCGAGATGATCCTCCTCGATGTTGGTGACGACGGCGATGGTCGGGTGGAACTGCAGAAAGCTGGCGTTGAACTCGCAGGCCTCCACGACGAAGGTGTCGTGCCCGCCCACGCGCGTGCTGCCGCCGATGTAGTCGAGCTGGCCGCCGATGTGAACGGTCGGGTCGAGTCCGGCGTCGAGCAGCACCTCGGCGATCATTGAGGTGGTGGTCGTCTTGCCATGCGTGCCGCAGACGTTGATGGCATGCCGGTAGCCCTCCATCAGCTGCCCCAGCAGCGTGGCGCGCTCCATCTGCGGGATGCCCAGCTGCGCCGCGCGGGCGCGCTCCGGGTTGTCGGGGTGAATGGCGGCCGAATAGATGACCAGATCGGCGCCGTCGACGTTTTCGGCGTGGTGCCCGATGGAGACGGGAATTCCCTGGCCGGCCAGGGCGTCGGTCATATAGGAGCGGGCGGAATCGGAGCCCGTCACGCGGATGCCCCGCTGGGCGAGCATACCGGCCAGGCCGCTCATCGAACTGCCGCCGATGCCGATCATGTGAACCCGCCTGCCTGTATAGTCCTTGATATGCGGCATGATGTGCCTCCTTGATGCGCTTTTATCCGGAAACGGAGCTCCTTCCGCGGGAAAACAGGGGCTGCGGAGGGTCGTTCCGGCACGAACTGAGCTGTCAATATGCCTATTATATGTCAAAGAAGAGGGGGCAATCAAGCCAAAAGCAAAAAAAGGAGGATCATTTTGCAAAAAGAGCATAAAAGAAAGAAAAAACCTTCAAGGGGACTGGACGTTTTCGAAATCCTGAATTATAATAGAGCATAATTGAGTGAACATTCGTCTTTTGACGGATATAGGAGGGAATGACATGGATCGCATCCGCCGAAACGAGCGGCTTGCCGCCATGACGAGGATTCTGGTGGAATCCCCGAATAAAATCTTTACGTTGGGTACCTTCTGCGAGATGTTTGGCGCGGCCAAATCGACGCTCAGCGAGGATATCGACATCCTGCGCGGCGTCTTTTCGCAGTTTCATCTGGGCCAGCTCGACACGGTGACGGGCGCCGCCGGCGGCGTCCGATATCGCCCTGTGCCCTCGCCGGAGGACGCCTACCGTGCCGTCAAGGATCTGGCGCAGATGCTCGCGGCCCCGGGGCGCGTGCTGCCGGGCGGGTTCATCTACATGGCGGATATCCTGGCCATGCCCGAACTCGTCGAGAAGATGGGCACGATCATCGCCTCGCAGTTCTACCGCGCGGAGCCGGACTTCGTCCTGACGATGGAGACGAAGGGCATTCCGGTCGCGATGATGACGGCGAAGGCGCTTGGCGTGCCGATGGTCATCGTGCGCAGGGACAGCAAGGTCTACGAGGGCCCGGCGGTGAACATCAACTACCTCTCCGGCTCCGGCGGGCGCGTGGAGACGATGAGCCTGTCCCGCCGCGCCGTGCGCGAGGGTCAGCGTGCGCTGATCGTCGACGACTTCATGCGCGCGGGCGGAACGGCGCGCGGCATGGTTGACATGATGCGCGAGTTCGCCGTGACGGTCGTGGGCGTCTGTGTGCTGATTTCCACGCAGGAGCCTGCGAAGAAGCGCCTGGAGGGCGTCAAGTCGCTGCTTGTGATCGACAACACGGACGAGAGCAGCGGCACGGCCGCCATCCGACCGGCGCCCTGGCTGGCCGCGGCGGCAGAAAAGGCCAAATAAACCGGCATTTGGGAGAGAGAAAAAACCGAACAATGCATATCTTGAAGCGGGGACGCCCCTTTCCGGCGTTCCCGCTTAGGCCGTTTAAACCGGCATGATGCCGGTTGCATTACCGACCAAGTGACGTCAGTCCCGTTGCTTTGTGGTCGAGTTTGAGGCTTTGCAGAGGGACGTACAGAGTAAAAAACAGGAGGATCTATGCACATCGTCATTGGCCTGGGCAACCCGGGAAAGGAATACGCGCGCACGCGCCACAACGTCGGCTTTGATGTCGTCGACGTGCTCAGCGAAAAGCTGCACATCAGCCTGACCAAAAATACCATGCATGGCCTGATCGGCGAAGGTTTTGTCGGCGGGGAAAAGCTGCTGCTGGTCAAGCCGCAGACCTACATGAATCTCTCCGGCCAGTGCGTGACGGAGCTCGTCTCCTTCTACAAGCCGGAGCTGGCGGACATGATGGTCATCTACGACGACATCGACCTGCCGCTGGGCAAGGTGCGCCTGCGCGCGAGCGGCAGCGCCGGCACGCACAACGGTATGCGCTCGATCATCGGCCTGCTCGGGCGGCAGGACTTCCCGCGCCTGCGCGTGGGCGTCGGGCAGAGGCCCGAGGGCTGGGAGCTGGCCGACTGGGTGCTCTCCCACTACCAGACGGCAGAGGACAGGCAGACCCAGTTTGACGCCTTTCTGCGCGCGGCGGATACCGTCGAGGATTGGATCAAAAACGGACTGGACAGCGCGATGCGCACGGCGAATGCGCCGAGGTGAAGCATGCAGACTCATTTTTTGTTCGATATTCTGGAGGGCTATGCGCCCTTTGAGCAGATCGTCGCCGAATCGGCGAAGAGCGGCGCGGTCATCGCGGCCTCCGGCCTGGCGGGCGCGCAGAAGATTCATCTGGCCTGCGCGCTGGCGGCAAGGACGGGCAGGCCGCTTTTGCTGCTGTGCGACAGCGAGCGCTCTGCCGCGGCGGCGATGGAGGATGTCTCGGCGCTGATGGGCGGCGGCGTAAGCCTCTTCCCGGCGAGGGAGATCACGTTCTATCAGGAGGTCGCCGCCAGCCGCGAGGTCGCCTGCCGCCGCATCGAGACGCTGCAAAAGCTGATCACCGGCGAGGTGCGCGCCGTCGTCGCGCCGGCGGACGCCCTGCTACACAGGCTGATGCCCAGGGCGCTGTTCAATGCGCACACGATCCGCCTGGAGGTGGGCGGGCGCATGGAGATGGACGAGCTCTGCGCGCGGCTGCTCGCGGCGGGCTACACGCGCGAGTACATGGTCGAGGGCAAGGGGCAGTTCTCCGTGCGCGGCGGTATCGTCGACATCTATCCTGCGGACGCGCTCAGCGCGCTGCGCGTTGAGTTCTTCGACGACGAGATCGACTCCATCCGCGCGCTTGACGTGATGAGCCAGCGCTCCCAGCACAACCTGCGCGAGGCTGTCATCCCGCCGGCGAGCGAGGCGCCCGTACCGATGGAGGGCGCACAGGAGGCGGCGGAGGCGCTGCTTGAGGCGCTTAGCCGTCAGCGCGAGGCGTTCAGAGGCGGCAAGGCGGAAAAGGAGGAGGGCTCCCTGGAGGCCCTGCCGCTGGAGGAGGGCGAAATCGCCGTGCCGGCGGCATTTTCGCGCGAGAGCCGTACGGCGGACCGGTTCGCCGAGGGCGTGCAAAGTGCCGCTGCCCAGATGAAGAGCGGCGTGAGCAGCCGCCTGCTGGAAAAATATATCCACCTGCTCTATGCGCAGACGGAGACGCTGTGCGACTACATGGCAAGGCCCATCGTCGTGCTCGACGAGCCGGAGGCGCTCTATGCGCGCATGGACAGCCGCTCGGGCGAGTTTGACCAGGCGTTTGGCGCGGCGCTGGAGCGCGGCGAGGCCATGCGCGAGCAGGAGGGGCTGCTGCTTTCGCGCGATGAGGCGCTTGACGCGCTGCGCGCGCAGACGCTGCTGGCGCTGACGACGATCCTGCGGCCCGTCAGGGAGCTGCGGCCGACGCTGCTGGCGCAGATGGGCGGCATGGGCGCGGGCAGCTATGGCGGACGGACGAAGGACATGTGCGACGACGTGAGCCGCTACATGACCGAGGGCTGGCGCGTGCTGCTGCTCTCCGGCGGCACGGCGCGCGGCGAGCGCATGCGCCAGTCGTTTGAGGACGAAGGCATCCGCGTCACGTTTGACGAGCTGGGCGCGCAGATGCCCAAGCCGGGCGAGGGACGCATCTATCCGCTGACGCTCTCGGGCGGCTTCCAGTATCCGGCGGCCAAGCTGGCCGTCATCGCCTGCGGCGACGTCTACGGCGCCAAGGGCGGCAAGGCGAAGCGCGCCGAGAAGAAGGGCAGCAAGATTGCCTCCTTCACCGACCTGGCCGTCGGCGACTACGTCGTCCACGAGACGCACGGCATCGGCATCTATCAGGGCATGAAGCGCCTGACGAGCGAAGGCGCCTCGCGCGACTACCTGCTCATTCAGTACTTGGGCAGCGACAAGCTCTACATCCCGGTCGACCACCTCGACCGCATTCAGAAATACATCGGCGGCGGCGAGGGCACGGCGCCCAAGCTCTCGCATCTGGGCGGCAAGGACTGGGACAAGCAGAAGACCAAGGTGCGCGAGAGCCTCAAGGAGCTGGCCTTTGACCTCGTAAGCCTGTACGCGCAGCGGCAGAAGAACAAGGGCCATGCCTTTGGCCCGGATACGCCCTGGCAGCAGGAATTCGAGGAGAATTTCCCCTACGAGGAGACGCCGGACCAGCTCCAGGCGACCGAGGAGATCAAGCGCGACATGGAGAGCGAGCAGCCGATGGACAGGCTGCTGTGCGGAGACGTCGGCTACGGCAAGACCGAGGTCGCGCTGCGCGCCGCGTTCAAGGCCGTGATGGACGGCAAGCAGGTCGCCATCCTCGCGCCGACGACGATCCTCGCCCAGCAGCACTACGGCACGCTGATGCGCAGATTCGAGGGCTTCCCCATCCATGCGGACGTGCTCAGCCGTTTCAGCACCCCCAAGGAGCAGAAGGAGACGCTGCGACGCCTCAAGGACGGCGAGCTTGACGTGATTGTCGGTACGCACCGCCTGCTGGCCAAGGACGTCAAATTCAAGGATCTGGGTCTGCTGATCGTCGACGAGGAGCAGCGCTTCGGCGTGGGGCACAAGGAGACGATCAAGAACATGAAGAAGACCATCGACGTGCTCACGATGTCGGCCACGCCGATTCCGCGCACGCTGCACATGTCGATGGTCGGCATCCGCGACATGAGCCTGCTGGAGACGCCGCCGCAGGCGCGCTACCCCGTACAGACTTACGTCATGGAATACCAGGACAGCGTCATCCGCGACGCCATCCTGCGTGAGCTTGGGCGCGGGGGACAGGTCTTCTTCCTCTACAATCGCGTCGGCTCGATCGACCTTTGCTACCGCCAGCTCCAAAAGCTCGTGCCGGAGGCGCGCATCGCCATCGCGCACGGCCAGATGCGCGAGAACGCGCTCGAGGACGTCATGCTGGATTTCAGCCAGCAGAAATTTGACGTGCTGCTGTGCACGACGATCATCGAGTCGGGCCTCGACATTCCGATGGCGAATACGCTGATCGTCTACGACGCCGATCACTTCGGCCTCTCGCAGCTCTACCAGACGCGCGGGCGCGTCGGCCGCTCGAACCGGCTGGCCTATGCCTATTTCACCGTGCGCCCGGGCAAGGTGCTCTCCGAGACGGCGCAGAAGCGTCTGGATGCCATCCGGGAATTTACGGAATTCGGCTCCGGCTTCCGCATCGCGATGCGCGACCTCGAGCTGCGCGGTGCGGGCAATCTGCTTGGCCCGCAGCAGAGCGGCCATCTGGCCAGCATTGGCTATGACCTCTACTGCAAGCTGCTGGAGGAGGCCGTGCTCGAGGCACAGGGCAAGGCGCCGGAGCCCAACCGGGAGATCGAGACGCGCATGGATGTGCACGTCAACGCCTATCTGCCGTCGGACTATGTCACGGGCGACAAGCAGCGCCTGGAGGTCTACAAGCGCATCGCGTCGATCTCGACCTCCGAGCAGCGTGACGACATCGAGGATGAGCTCATCGACCGCTTCGGCGACGAGCCGCAATGCGTGGCGAACCTCGTGGCGGTCGCCTATCTCAAGGCGTTGTGCACGAAGATGGGCATCGAGCGCGTCAGCCAGACGGAGGGGCGCATCGACATGCGCTTTGCCGCAAACGCGCAGCTCGACGGCGAGAAGCTCTTCAAGGCGCTGCTCAAGTTCGATCCGCGCGTGACGCTGAGCGTCGCGCCGCCGGTCATGCTGACCGTGCGCGATGCGAAGCTCGGCCGCGAGGATCTGCTGCTGACGACCGCCGAAATCATGCAGCGGCTTGTGGACAGAATGAATCTGTAAATCAGGGATTTTCGGCAAAGGGGGTTGCTTTTTGCGCGGCGATGGGGTAGAATACTCTTGTAGAATGTGATGACGGATGGAACTCATGCAATGCGAGGGTGTGAACCTTGTCAGGGCCGGAAGGCAGCAGCAATAAGCATTGTATCGTGTGTGCCGTGGGAATTTCTGCCCCGAGCATTCTACGATTTGAGAAAAACCGCGCCGGAGAGATCCGGCGCTTTTTGTGTCTTCAATCCCTGTCCGCCGCGGGCTGACCGTGCTGCGCCGGACCGCAGAGCAGCTCGCCGTCGACCGAAAAGCGCGAGCCGTGGCAGGGACAGTCCCAGGAGCGCTCGCTCGGGTTGAAGCGCAGCAGGCAGCGCATATGTGCGCAATAGGGCGAAATGGCGTGAAGCGCGCCCTGATCATCGCGGTAGGCGGCGCGCTTGTGCAGGCCGTCGCGGACGATAGCGCCCTCGCCCGGGGCGAGGCTCTCTGCCGTGCGAAGCGGCGGGGGCAGGAGCGAAGCGCCCAGACCGGCGCAGGCATGGCCGGCCTGGCCAGCGAGCGCAGCGCAGGCAGAAGCGCCCGGCAGGCGCTGCGGGGAAAACGCCCAGGCAAAGAGATTTTCGCGCCCTGTGATCGCGTCGGCGAGTATCTGCGCGGCGGCCATGGCGTTGCTCATACCCCACTTGGAGAAGCCGGTCGCGACGTAGACGCCCGGCATGCGCGCGCTGTAGCGCCCGACATAGGGCATCCCGTCCATCGTCATGCAGTCCTGCGCCGACCAGTGCGCGGCCTCCTGCGCCCCGGGAAAGAGGCGCTTTGCAGCCCCGCGCAGGCGCTCGTAGCAGCCGGAGGCGGTCTGGGCGTCCCCGCAGCGATGGCTCTCTCCGCCGAGGAAGACGGCGCCTTGGGCGCTGCGCAGGGAATACGTGCCCGGCCCGATGCCGTAGAGGATGCCCCCGACGGGCTGCGCGCCCCTGAGCGCGAGCACATACGCGCGCTGCTGATACAGACGCAGAAAGTAGGCCCCGGGCAGGGTGAAGGCGGGATAATTCGTGCAAACGGCGACGGCCTTCGCGCGGACGCTCCCCTGCGCCGTCCTGGCGCACAGGCCATTAAGCGCGATGACCCGGCTGTGCTCGAAGGCGCGCAGCGGGCCGGCGAGCGCATGGAGAAGCGGCAGCGGATTCATCTGCGCCTGCGCTTCCATGCACAGGGCTGCAGCAGGCAGAATCGGCGCGGGGAGACGGCGCGTCTGCTCGACATGCAGGCCGAGCTGTGCGCAGGACTCGGCTTCGCGCGCGAGCGCGTCGGGATCTGTGAGCGTATAGACGAAGGCGGGGACGCGCTCAAAGCCGCAGTCTGCGCCACAGCGCGAGGACAGCGCCTCGAGCGCGTCGACGGCATGCCGGTTGGCGTCGACATACGCCCGGGCGCGTTCCCGGCCAACCGCGCGCAGGAGCTTTTCGGCAAACGCTCCGTGCTGGATGGTGACCTTGGCGGTCGTGCCGCGCGTCTGGCCGCCGAGCAGACGACTGGCCTCAAGCAGAACGACATCAAGGCCGCGCTCCTTCAGAAGATGTGCGGTGAGGATACCACAGATGCCGCCGCCGATGACGAGCGCGTCGCAGTCGATGCGTTCGCGCAGCGGCGGAAGCGGCGCGCTTTGCGGCGTGTTCAGGGCAAAATAACTGGTCATAAGCTCCTCCTCCCAATGATTCCCACAGTGTGCCCAGAGAGGCAGAAAACAAACCGGACAGAGAGGGGTTGTTACAGACGGGGAAGAGCGGAGACGCGGAGGATGGAAATCCTGTGGCGGAGACGCTAAAAAGTTTTTTATGAAAATGCAAAATAGAGTTGACGAAAAAGAATTGTTGCGCTATAATTAGCTGTACGGTACTCCATTGACGGCTGGTTTGACGCAATGGATCGTCGAATGCTTGAGCCGAGGGGAGGGATACTAGATGTCTGAGATCCGTGTTCGTGAGAATGAATCCCTGGAAAGTGCTCTGAGGAGATTCAAGAGGCAGTGCGCGCGTTCTGGCGTTATTGCGGAGGTTCGCAAGAGAGAGCATTACGAGAAGCCGAGCGTGAAGCGTAAGAAGAAGGCCGAAGCGGCCCGCAAGCGCAAGTACTGATTCACAACCATCGCCCCATCGCAAGATGGGGCTTTTTCTTCTGGATTGGAAAGGCCGGCGCGCCGGCGGCAAAGGGGATGCATGCGATGATCGAGGTGACGGCGGCCGTCATCCGCAGGCAGGGCCGGGTGCTGATCTGCCAGCGGCCGGAGGGCAAGAGCTGTGCGCTGCTCTGGGAATTCCCGGGCGGGAAGATCGAGCCGGGGGAGAGCGCGGCGGACTGCATCGCGCGCGAATGCCGCGAGGAGCTGGGCGTGACGCTTGAATCGGTTGCGCCGCTGACGGAGCTGACGCATGAATATCCGGACAGACTGGTGCATCTGCATTTCTTCCTGGCCGGAATTGGCGCGCAGGAGCCGCAGAAAAAGGAGCATCGCGCTTTTGCCTGGATTGCGCCGGGCGAGGAGGGAAACTATGTCTTCTGCCCGGCGGATGCGGCGATGCTCGCGCGCATGGGCCTTGACCGGATCATCCACTTGACCTGACAGCGACGGGAGGATGCCTTTGAAATACGCCTTTTTGCTCTATCCGCATGCGAACGTGCGCTATCGCCAGTCGCTGCTGATGCTCGCGCGGGAGGAGCTGAGCATGACGCTTGCCGCGCTCGGCCGCGCGGCGGAGGTCAAAAGCTGCGAGATGGGCGGCGCGCAGTTTCTGACGTTTGACGCGCCCAGGCTCACGCAGCGCGATCTGCGCATGCTCAGCCAGATCGCCAGCGTCTATGTGATGTTCACGATGGAGGACGCGCAGATGGTGCCCGTGGAGCCGGAGCATCCGAATTATGTCGGCGAGGATCTGCCGGCGCTGCTCAAGTACAAGGGCAAGACGAACGAGATGTTCACCGACACGATGCTCACGATGGCGCTGGCGCAGAGCGCGTTCATGCCCGTCCACGACAGCCAGCTGATCGTCTGCGATCCGATGGCAGGGCGCGGCACGACGCTGATGCTCGCGCTGCGGCGCGGCTACCACGGCGTAGGTATCGAGATCGCCAGGGGCGACGTGAAGGAAGCCTGCAATTACATGACGCGCTACCTCGAGTACCACCGCATCAAGCACAAGCGCTCCGAGAGCGCGCTGACCGTGCGCGGCAAGACCGGCGGGCGGGAGACGAAGTTCATCTTCTCCGACACGGCGGAGCACTTCAAGGACGGTGACACGCGCACGCTTCGCCTGATTCAGGGCGACACGCGCGACGCCGCCGCGCTTTTAAAGCCGCAGAGCGTGCATCTGATGGTGACGGACCTGCCCTACGGCGTGCAGAAGGGCACGGCGGGAAAGCAGGACAGCATCGACGGCACGGTCGAGCGGGCGCTGCCGGGCTGGCTGGAGGTGCTCAAGCCGGGCGGTGCGCTGGCGATGAGCTTCAACACCTATGTCACAAAGCGCGCGGCGCTCGCGCGGGCGCTGGAGGCGGTGGGCTTTGAGCTTGCCGACGCGCCGGCTATGGAGCACTGGGTGGAGCAGGCGATCAACCGCGACGTGATCCTCGCGCGCAGACCGTTCAGAAAGGAAAACTGAACCACAAGGACGGCGGGGCGGAAGCTCTGCCTTTTTGATATCGCCTGTGAATGAAACAAATACGCCCGGGGACTGATATTTTTTCAATCGGCTGCATATCCTCTAAACGAAGCACATCAAGGCCGATAAGGCCGATGAACATCATGTTTGCCCTTTGGGAGGAGCTGAAACCGATTGGAATTTGTCAAGACCATGAATGCCTCTATGCCGCAGGCGATGCCGGAGGATGATCAGATCGGGCTGTACAAGCCCAAGCCGCTGGGATATTACAACGAGGAATACGGGACGAGCAACCCGGTCGTGCCCAAAATGCTCAAGGCGGGCCTGCTGGACAGCGGCTCGGGCGTGCTGGAGGTGCAGCCAGGCGGCTATGGCTTCCTGCGCGCACACAACTGCTCGCCGGGGCCGGAGGATATTTACGTCTCCATCGCGCAGATCCGCCGTTTTTCGCTTCGAAACGGCGACTATATCGTGGGCAGGACGCGCCCTAAGCGGCTCGGCGACCGCTACAATGCGCTCATGTACATCGAATCCATCAACGGGGACAACCCCGAGACCGCGCGCCTGCGCCGGCCGTTTGACTCGCTGACGCCGATTCATCCGAACCGGCGGCTGACGCTGGAGAGCGGGGAGGGGGAAAACGATCTGGCGATGCGCCTGCTCGACTTCATCGCGCCCATCGGCCTGGGGCAGCGGACGCTGATCGTCGCGCCGCCGAAGGCCGGAAAGACCGTGATGCTCAAGAAGATCGCCCAGGCGATTGAGCGAAGCCATCCGGAGATCGAGCTGATGGTGCTGCTCATTGACGAGCGCCCGGAGGAGGTCACGGAGCTGCGCAGGAGCGTCAGGGCGGACGTGATTGATTCGACCTTCGACGCGCCGCAGGAGAACCACGTCCGCGTGGCCGACATGGTCTACGAGCGCGCGCAGCGGCTGGTGGAGCAGGGGAAGGACGTCGTCGTGCTGATGGACAGCCTCACCCGCCTGGCCCGCGCCTGCAACGCGCTCGCGCCAGGCGGCCGGGCGATGAGCGGCGGCCTTGCGCCGGGCGTTCTGCAGCGGCCCAAGCGCTTCTTCGGCGCGGCGCGCAACATTGAGGAGGGCGGAAGCCTGACGATGATCGCGACCGTGCTCGTGGAGACGGGCAGCCGGATGGACGACGTCATCTTCGAGGAATTCAAGGGCACCGGCAATTCGGAAATCCGCTTGGACCGCTCGCTCAGCGAGGCGAGAATCTTCCCGGCGATCGACCTGACGCGCTCGGGTACGCGCCATGAGGAGCTTCTGCTCACGCCTGCGGAGCGAGAGGGCGTCAGCGCCGTGCGCAGCATGCTCGCCCAGGGGCATACCCGCGAGGCGACTGCGCAGCTGCTTTCCATACTGGAAAAGACGAAGAGCAACAAAGAATTTTTTAGAAAATTGCAGGAATGGCTTGCAATTTATGAAAAAGAAGGGTATACTATACGAAGTCTCCGCTCAAGCGTATGAGAAGACGCCTGTCTGCGCCTTTCATGCGATAGTATCGCGGCGAAAGAGGTGAAAATCATGAAGGAAGGCATCCATCCGAAGTATCAGAAGGCTACCGTGACCTGCGTTTGCGGCAATACCTTCGAGACGGGTTCCACCAAGAAGGAGCTGCGCGTTGAAATCTGCTCCAAGTGCCACCCGTTCTTCACCGGCAAGCAGAAGCTGGTTGACGCCGGCGGACGCGTCGATCGCTTCAAGAAGCGCTACGGCATGTAATCAAAGGCAAAGCGAGACGGCTCTTCGGAGCCGTCTCTTTTTGAGCTTATAGGAAATTGCGTCAAAACATCGTGCGGCGAGCACTGAGAGACATCACATGATGGAACAGTTCGGAAGTGCGAGCAGGCACGGACCGCTTTTTGCCGAACGGGAAAACGGCCTCGCCATCGGCTTTTCAAGCGGAGTAAAGGAAAACGCCGGTGCGGGCTTCCTTACGGGAATGCCGGGTTGGGCAAATATATCGGCTAAAACGACAAATATAGTTGACAAAAAGTCCTCTTCTGCCGTATACTGTTCCCTGCAGGAGAGGAGGTGTACCCGCTTGAAAAACCTACGGATGAAGGCGGCGCGCGTGGGCTGCGACCTGTCCCAGGAGGATCTGGCGCAGCGCGTGGGCGTGACGCGGCAGACCATCGGCATGATCGAGGCGGGCCGCTTCAATCCCTCGCTCGCGCTGTGCGTGGCGATCTGCCGGGCGCTGGGAAAGACGCTCGACGACCTGTTCTGGGAGGAGGAAAACGGGGCATGAAGCTCTATCTGAGGACGAAATCCGTCCTGGACGAGCGGGAGACGCTCGAAATGTACCGCATCGAGCACCGCGGTCTCTGGGGCATGTATACGCTGCTGTGCGCCAGCGTGGTGGCGCAGCTCCTCTTTGGCGCGGACGCGGCGCAGCTGGCGGGCGAGGTCTTCGTCATTGCGGTCACCAGTGTGGCGCTGATCGTCGCCTATGCTCGTCGGGGCATCTGGGACGCGCATGCGCGGCCGAGCGCCAGGGGCAACGCCGTCTATTCGGCGCTTTCCTCGCTGGGCGTCGCGGTCATCGTGCTCGGGCGCAGGGGCAGCCTGATTTGGGCCGTGGGCGCGGGCGCGGCGATGTTCGCGCTGTGCTTCCTGCTGCTCACGCTGCTGATGGCCTATGTGCGGCGGAGGCAGGAGCAGGAGAGCCAGGCGCTTGAAGACGACTGAAGCAGCAATGACCATTTTGTCAATCCGAAGCATTCAAAAGGAGAAGGAGTAACCCATGAGCCAGAAGAATGAAAGCAAGTACAAGGACATCGGCGGTCAGGCGGTCATGGAGGGCGTCATGATGCAGAGCCCGGCCAACGAGTCGATCGCCATCGCTGTTCGCCGCCCGAGCGGGCGGATCGTCGTCACCTGCAGCAAAAACACGCCGCTCTCCCGGAAGCATCCATGGATGGGTTGGCCGGTCATCCGCGGCTGTGTGAACCTGGTCGTCATGCTCAAAATGGGCATGGAGACGCTGGACAAGAGCACACAGATGCTGGGCATCATGGAGGAGGAGCCGACCAAGTTTGAAAAATGGCTCGCCGAAAAGCTCGGAGCGAAGCTCGACAAGGTCGTCATGGCGGTCGCGATGGTGCTGGCGCTTTGTCTGAGCCTGCTGCTGTTTGTGGCGCTGCCCTCCGGCGTGGCGACGCTGGCGGGCCATCTGACAGACAGTCGCCTGCTGATCAACCTCGTGGCGGGCTGCACGCGCATCGCGATCCTGATTCTGTACATGTGGGCGATTGCGTTCATGCCGGACATCAGGCGCGTGTTCATGTACCACGGCGCGGAGCACAAGACGGTGTACTGCAACGAGGCTGGCCTGCCGCTGACGCCCGAAAACGCGAAGCAGTTTTCCCGGCTGCATCCGCGCTGCGGCACGGCGTTCCTGTTCCTGGTGATGTTCATCTCCATTCTCATCGGTGCGGTCGCCGATCAGGTGATTTACCTGCTCTTCGGCATTGAAAAGCTGAGTTTCCTGGCCCGCTTTGGCCGCAGCCTGCTGACGCTGCCGATCGTCACCGGCGTGTCCTACGAGGTGCTCAAGGGCCTGGCCCATGCGGGCGATAGTCTGATCGTGCGCGCGCTGCGCTGGCCGGGCATGAAGCTGCAGCTGCTGACGACCCGCGAGCCGGACGAGAAGATGCTCGAGGTTGCGATCGCCTCGATGAAGGCCGCGAAGGCCGGCGCGGAGCACTATAAGGAGAACCTCGATCCGGGCGTGTACGCCTACTCGGGCGACGAGGAGAAGGAGCAGCTGGCGGAGAAGCAGGAGGCGGACAAAGCGCCTGAAGACGGGGCGGCATCCGCGGAGAACCCGTGACCATCCGGGAGGCGCTCCGGGCGGCGCAGGAGAGGCTCGAGGCCGCCGGCGTGCCAGAGGCGGGGCTTGACGCCGAGCTGCTGCTTGCCTTCGCGCTCCATGAGGACAGGCTGAGGATGCGCCTTGACGGGCAGCGCGCGCTGCCGGAGGCGGCGCTTGACCGCTATGAGGCGCTGGTCGTCCGGCGCGAGACGCGGGAGCCGCTGCAATACATCGAGGGCGAGGCACCGTTCATGGGGCTGACCTTCACGGTCGCCCCGGGCGTGCTCATTCCCCGGCAGGACACGGAGATCCTCTGCGAGGAGGCGCTCTCCCGCCTCAGACCGGGCATGCGCGTGCTGGATATCGGCACGGGCTCCGGCGCGCTGGCCGTATCGCTGGCTAAGCTTGGCGGCGCACGGATGACGGCGGCCGACGTGAGCGACGCGGCGCTCGCGATCGCGCAAGAGAATGCGAAGCGAAACGGGGCGGACGTGCGGTTTGTGAAGAGCGACTGCTTTGCAGCGCTCGCCGGGGAGCGGTTTGACATGATCGTCTCCAACCCGCCGTATATCGACGCACAGGAGATGGCGGAGCTGATGCCCGAGGTGCGCCGCGAGCCGGAGCTCGCGCTCTTCGGCGGGCTGGACGGGCTCGACTATTACAGGCGCATCGCGGCACAGGCGCCGGCGCATCTCGCGCACGGCGGCTGGCTGCTCTTTGAAATCGGCTGGAAGCAGAGGGAGCCGGTCTGCGCGCTGATGCGCGCGCACATCGGAGAGCCGTTTGCCTGTCGGGACTATGGTGGAAACTGGCGCGTTGTCGGCGCGCAGCTCCGCAGCGACGATTGAATCAGAAAAGCAGGGAGGAAGCGCATGCTGAAAAGGCTTGACTGGGTGCATCCCCGAATGGAGGAGCTGGGCGCGCTCCTCTCCGACCCGGCCGTCGTGCAGGATCAGGAGAAATGGCGCGCACTGATGCGCGAGCACAGCCAGCTGGAGCCGCTCGACCGGGCCATTGCGCAGTGCCGCCGGATGCTTTCCGAGCGGGAGGAGGCGCAGGCGCTGCTCGCGGACGCGGACATGGCGCCTGTGGCCCGGGAGGAGCTTGCGCGCCTAGAGGAGGAGATTCCCCGGCTGGAGCGGGAGATTCAGCTCCTGCTGCTGCCGCGCGACCCGAACGCAGAACGCAGCGTCGTCATGGAGATCCGCGGCGGCGCGGGCGGCGAGGAGGCTGCGCTGTTCGGGACGATGCTCCTGCGGATGTACACGCGCTACGCGGAGCGCCGCGGCTGGCGCGTCGAAATGATGGACGCGAACATGACGGAGCTGGGCGGCGTCAAGGAGGCCGTCTTCTCGATCATCGGCGAGGGCGCATACAGCCGCCTGCGCTACGAGAGCGGCGTCCACCGCGTGCAGCGGATTCCCGTGACGGAGAGCAACGGCAAGCGGCAGACCTCGACGGCGACGGTCGCCGTGCTGCCGGAGGCGGAGGAGGTCGATGTGAAGATCGACCCAAACGACTTGCGCATCGACGTCTACCGCGCGTCGGGCCACGGCGGCCAGTACATCAACAAGACGGACAGCGCCGTGCGCATTACGCACCTGCCGACCGGGCTGGTCGTGACCTGCCAGGACGAGAAGAGCCAGCTCAAGAACAAGGAGAAGGCGATGCGCGTGCTGCGCGCGCGGCTGTATGAGCAGCTGCAGGGCGAGAAGGACGAGGCCTATGCCGCCGACAGGCGCGCCCAGGTCGGCACGGGCGACCGGAGCGAGCGCATCCGCACCTACAATTTCAACGAGGGGCGCGTGACCGACCACCGGCTGGGCAGAACGATCTACACGATCGATGCTTTTGTGGACGGGGATATGGACGAGATCATCGATGCGCTGATCTTCGCGGATCAGCAGGAGCAGCTGCGCAGACTGGGCGCGCAGGCATAAAAGAAGGAATGCAGATGAAGACAGAAGTCAAACCCATTACGCCTCAGAGCCTTGCGCAGGGCGGCGCGCTCATCCGCGCAGGCGAGCTGGTCGGCATGCCGACGGAGACGGTCTACGGCCTGGGCGGCAACGCGCTGAGCGCAAGCGCCGCGCTGCGCATCTTTGAGGCGAAGGGGCGCCCGGCGGACAATCCGCTGATCGTCCACGTCGCCTGCGTGGAGGAGATTCCGCCGCTGGTGCGCGCGATCCCGAAGGCGGCAAAGCAACTCATGGAGGCCTTCTGGCCGGGGCCGATGACGCTGATTCTGCCCAAGGCGGACTGTATCCCCAGGGAGGTCAGCGCCGGGCTCGACACGGTCGGCATCCGCCTGCCCTCGAGCGCTGCGGCGCGCGGGCTCATCCGGGCGGCGGGCGTGCCCATCGCCGCGCCCAGCGGCAACCGCAGCGGAAGGCCGAGCCCGACGACGGCGCAGCACATGCTCGAAGACATGGATGGGCGCATCCCGCTGATCCTCGACGACGGTCCCTGCGCGGTGGGGGTCGAGTCGAGTGTGATCGATGCGACGGGCGAGACGCCCGTGATCCTGAGGCCGGGCGGCATCACGCCGGAGATGGTCGAGCGGGTGCTCGGGCGCGTCAGCGTGGACGAGCACGTCATGAGCCCGCTGCACGAGGGCGAGGTCGTCCGCTCGCCGGGCATGAAGTACCGCCATTACGCGCCGCAGGCGAAGACGATCATCTATGAGGGGGACGCAGGGCGCGTCGTCGCGGCGATCTGCCGCCAGTATGATGAGGCGACCGCGGCAGGGGAGCGTGTGGCGATTCTCGGCTTTGACGAGCATGACTTCGGCAGCCGCACGCGCATCAGCCTGGGCAGCGCAGGCCGGCCGCAGGATGCTGCGGCGCGTCTGTTTTCCGCGCTGCGCGAGCTCGACGAGCGCGGGGAGACGATGGCGCTTTGTGAGGCGGTCGGTCTGTCGGGCATCGGCCTGGCGGTCATGAACCGCATGGGCCGCGCGGCGGCGTTTGACATTCGCCAGGTCTGAGCCGGGCCACAGCCTTTGAACGGGGGAAATATCTTGCTTTGCAGAAGCTTTGAGCCGGTTTTTGCGGCCGACGCACATGTGCTGATCGTCGGCTCGATGCCCAGCGTTAAATCGCTCGAGGATGCGCAGTATTATGCGCATCCCCGCAATGCTTTTTGGCCAATTCTGTTTGACATTTTTGGAGAATTGCCCCATAATGATTATGAACGGAAAAAAGCCCTGATCGTCTCGCGTCATCTGGCGCTCTGGGATGCCGCCGCCTGCTGCGAGCGGGAGGGCAGCCTGGACAGCGCCATGCGCGGGGTGGTCTTCAACGACTTCGCGTCGCTGTACGCGCGTTGCCCGGGGATTGAAACCGTGCTTTGCAACGGAGCGACGGCGCATGCGCTGTTCCGCAAGTCCGGCGCCGGGGAGGGCAAGTGCGTACTGCGCCTGCCCAGCACGAGTCCGGCCTATACCTTACCCTATGCGCAAAAGCTGAGCGTCTGGAGGGACGCGCTGCTTGACGCTCTGGGCAGCCAGGAAAACAATGGTTCAGCATCAAGGGAGGCATGAACGATGAATTTTGTCGATGTGATTCTCAAAAAGAAGGCGGGCGAGGCGCTTTCGCCCGAGGAAATCCGCGCGTTTGCGCGCGGCGCCGCGGATGGCAGCGTGCCGGATTACCAGCTTTCCGCGCTGCTGATGGCGATCTGCTTTCAGGGCATGAACGCGCAGGAGACCGCCTGCCTGACGATGGAAATGATGCGTTCCGGCGGCGTGGTCGACCTCTCTTCCATTGACGGCGTGTGCGTGGACAAGCATTCGACGGGCGGCGTCGGCGACACGACGACGCTCGTGCTCGTGCCGCTGGCGGCCGCCTGCGGGGCGAAGGTCGCCAAGCTCTCCGGGCGCGGCCTGGGGCATACCGGCGGGACGCTGGACAAGCTCGAGAGCATCCCCGGCTGCTCGGTCGAAAAGACGCAGGAGGAATTTGTCGAGCAGGTGCAGCGCATCGGCTGCGCGGTCGTTGGCCAGACGCAGGATCTCTGCCCGGCGGACAAGGCGCTCTACGCGCTGCGCGACGTGACGGGCACGGTCGGCTGCGTGCCGCTGATCGCCTCGAGCATCGTCAGCAAGAAGCTGGCCAGCGGCGCGGGCGCGATCATCCTGGACGTCAAGACGGGCAGCGGCGCGCTCATGCACACGCTGGAGGAATCCATTGAGCTCGCGCGCGCGATGGTCGACATCGGCACGCAGGCGGGCAAGCCGATTCTCGCGCTGGTGACGGGCATGGATCAGCCGCTGGGGACGCACGTGGGCAACGCGCTGGAGGTCAAGGAAGCCATCGACATCCTCTCCGGCCGTACGGGCGGCGATTTGCTGACGGTTTCGCTGGAGCTTGGCAGTCGGATGCTCGTCGCCTCGGGCATTGCCAAAGACGTCGAGGACGGCAAGGCGAGGATGCGCGAGGCGCTTGAAAGCGGCGCGGGCCTTGAAAGGCTGCGCGAGATGATCGAGGCGCAGGGCGGCGACGGCCGCGTCTGCGAGGATATCGACTACCTGCCGCATGCGGCCTACAGGATCGACGTGCCGGCGCCCCAAAACGGCTTTGTCGCGAAGATGGATACGACGGCCATCGGCTACTGCGCGCAGGATCTGGGCGCGGGGCGCAAGAAAAAGACTGACGCGATCGACCCGGCGGTCGGCCTGGTCATGCGCGTGCGCCTGGGCGACGCCGTTGTGGCGGGGCAGCCGCTGGCGACCCTGTATCTGAATAAACCTGAGCTGGCGAACGAGGCGATCGCGCGGATGCAGCGCGCCATCGTCATTTCGCCCGAAAGGCCGGCGCTGCCGCCGCTGATCTATGCGGCCGTCTCGCCGGGGGAGACGATTCGGTACATCTGACGCGCGGGAAAGGGAAAACGCCCGTCAGACGTTGGGAAGGGAATATGAAAAAGAATCTGAAACAAAAGGCGCGGCTGCTGGCGCATCATTTGCGTCCAGCCGCGTCCGCGCTTGTGCTTGGAACGGCGGCTGTGCTGGCGGGAACGCTGCTGCGCACGCTGTTCACGCAGATCATCCGCTTTACGGTCGATACCGTGCTGATGGGGGAGACGGAGTCGCTGCCCGCGGCGCTCGCCGGACTGGACGTGGGCAGGCTGCTCGCGCTGGCCTGTGGCCTGGCGGCGCTCACGTCGCTGGCGCAGTTTGCCGTGGGTTTTGTGCAGGACGCGAGCCTGCCGGTCGGCTCGGAGCGGTTTGTCAAGTCGCTGCGCGACGCGCTCTACAGCCACATTCAGCGACTGCCCTACAGCTGGCATGTGCAGAACCCGACGGGCGACATCATCCAGCGCTGCACGGCGGATGTCGAGGTCGTTCGAACGTTCATCATGGATCAGATGATCGAGCTGGTCAGCACGATCTTTCTGATCACTGTCTACATGGCGGCCATGATGGCGATGGACGTGAGGATGTCGCTCGTCGCGATGGCCTTTGTGCCGGGCATCGTGCTTTATTCGGCGCTGTTTTTCAAAAAGGCGTCCTCGCGCTACACGGAATGCGACGAGGCCGAGGGCGCGCTTTCGACCGTTGTGCAGGAAAACCTGACCGGCGTGCGCGTCGTGCGCGCGTTCGGCCTGGAGCGCGCGGAGCTGCAGAAGTTCCGCAAAAAGAACGAGCATTACACCAATCTCTGGCTGAGCCTGGGCGCGACGCTCTCCAATTTCTGGACGCTGGGCGACCTGATGAGCATGACGCAGGTGCTTTGCGTCGTTCTCTTCGGTACGGTGATGTGTGTGCGGGGCGAGCTGTCGCTGGGCACCTATCTGGCGTTTGTCAGCTACACGCGCCAGCTGACCTGGCCGGTGCGCTCGCTGGGCCGCGTGATTTCGGAGATGAGCAAGGCGGGCGTCTCGATGGACCGCCTGCTCTACATCCTTGAGTCGAAGACGGAGCAGCCGACCGAGAATCCGTCTTCGGCCGACCTGCACGGGGATATCTGCTTTGACCACGTCTCCTTTGCCTATGAGCACAAGCCCGTGCTGCGCGACGTGAGCTTCTCGGTGCGCGGCGGCGGCACGCTCGGCATCCTGGGCGGGACGGGCAGCGGCAAGAGCACGATTGCGCTGCTGCTGGCGCGGCTGTATGATCCCGACGAGGGCAGCATCCGCATCGGCGGCGTCGATCTGCGGCGGATGGATGTCTCCGTGCTGCGGCGGGGCGTGGGCGTCGTGCTGCAGGAGCCGTTTCTCTTCTCGCGCACGCTGAAGGAGAACATCGCCATCACGCGCGCGGACGCCTCGCAGGAGGAGATCGAGCGGGCGGCGGAGGCGGCCTGCCTGAGCGGCGCCATCGCGGAATTCAAGGATGGCTACGACACGGTAGTCGGCGAGCGCGGCGTCACGCTCTCCGGCGGGCAGAAGCAGCGCACGGCTATCGCGCGCACGCTGCTCACCGGCGCGCCGATCAGGGTCTTTGACGACGCGCTGTCGGCGGTGGACGCGAAGACGGATGAGGCGATTCGCGCGCACCTGCGCGAGGCGGCGGGCGACGCGACGCTCATCCTCATCGCGCACAGGGTGGCGACGCTCATGCGCGCAGACGAGATCATCGTGCTGGAGGACGGACAGATCGTCGAGCACGGCACCCATGAGGAGCTGATGAAGCTCGGCGGCGCATACGCAAGAACCGCACGGGCGCAGGGCGCCGGGGTGGGGAAGGAGGCGGAGGCCCATGGCTGATCAGAAGAAAACGGGATTTTCCCTCGTCCCCTGGAGGACCCTTTGGCCCGTGCTGAAAAGGCATGCGGGGCTGATCGCCGGCGCTGTGGGCAGCAACCTCGTGCTCGCCGTGACGGATTTCCTGCTGCCGCTGATCCAGGCGGAGGTCGTCGACCGGTTTATTCTGGCGGGTACGCTGGCGGGCCTTGGCGGCTATGTCCTCAAATATTTCGCGCTCATGGCGACGGAGCTTGTCATGCTGCGCATCTACTTCGCCTGCTGCATGCGCCTGGAGATGTACACGAGCCGGGATCTCAGGGATGCGCTCTTCGTCAACCTGCAGCGGCTGAGCCTCGACTATTACAGCGTCACGAGCGCGGGCCACAGCCTCTCGCGCGTGATGAGCGACACGGAGCGCATCTCCGGCATGATCGCCTGGCGCTTTCCGGATATCATCTGGGGCTTTGCCTACATCCTCGGCGTATTCGTCGTGATGGGCACGCTGTCGCTGCCGCTGGCGATGACGCTGATCGTGCTCGCGCCGGTAGTGACGCTGCTGACGGTCTACTTCCAGCGCAGGCTGATCGCGCTCAACCGCGACGTGCGCACGCAGCACTCCAGAATCACCGCGGGCTACAACGAGGGCATCATGGGCGCCAAGACGAGCAAGACCATGGCGCTGGAAGGAAAGCTCTGCGGCGAATTCGAGCAGACGACGTCGGCCGCGGCCCGAGCGGGCATCCTGCATGGACGGATGCGCGCGGTCTATGTGCCGCTGATCGTGCTGTGCGGCGCGCTGGCGGCGAGCGCCACGCTGCTTCGCGGCGGGCGCATGGTGCTCACGGGGACGCTGACCATCGGCGTGCTCAGCGCCTTTACGACCTATGCGCTCAGCCTGTTCCAGACCTTCCGCCAGCAGGCGAACGGCATCTCGCAGGCGGTCTCCCAGCAGGCCTGCGTCGAGCGCGTCGCCGAGCTGATGGCGCGCAGGCCGACGGTCTGCGACAGCCCGGAGGTCGAGGCGCGCTACGGCGACGCCTTCCATCCGAAGGAGGAAAACTGGGAGCCGATGCGCGGCGAGGTTGACTTTGAGGACGTCTCCTTCCACTATGAGGAGGGCGGCGAGGAGGTGCTTTCGCACTTCAATCTCCATGTCCCCGCGGGCGCGACGGTCGCCATCGTTGGCGAGACGGGCGCGGGCAAGAGCACGCTGGTTAACTTGGTCTGCCGCTTTTACGAGCCGACCGGCGGACGCGTGCTCATCGACGGGCGCGACATCCGAGAGCGCAGCCAGCTCTGGCTGCACAGCCACATCGGCTATGTGCTGCAGGAGCCGCACCTGTTTTCCGGTACGATCCGCGAGAACATCCGCTACGGCCGGCCGGAGGCGACGGACGAGGAGGTCGAGCAGGCGGCCATGGCTGTCAGCGCGGACCGCGTCGCGGCCAAGCTGGAAAAGGGCTACGACACGGACGTCGGCGAATGCGGCGACCGGCTCTCCACGGGCGAGAAGCAGCTGATCTCCTTCGCGCGGGCGATTCTCGCCCGGCCGAGCCTCTTTGTGCTCGACGAGGCGACCAGCTCCGTCGACACGCAGACGGAGCAGATGATCAAGCAGGCGACGGACACGCTCATGCGCGGAACGACCTCGTTTGTCATCGCGCACAGGCTCTCGACCATCCGCCAGGCGGACACGATCCTCGTGATCGACCACGGAAGGATCGTCGAGCAGGGCACGCACGAGGAACTGCTTGAAAAGAAGGGCGTCTACGAGATGCTCTATACGACGCAGCTGAGCGCGCAGGAGAGGGAGACCGAAAAGGCGTGATTTTGCGCTTGACTTTTTGCAAAAAGCGCGCTATACTGACGCTGCCTGAAATGACGGAGAAGAGTAGTTCCGGCAGAAAGTGTCCAAAGAGAGGCGCGCCATCGGCTGCAAGCGCGCCGGCATGGGCCGGAATGAAGACCACCTTCCGATCGGGCCGCGAGGCGCGCGATACAGCGGCAAAGAGCACCAATCAGGGTGGAACCACGGGCAGATTTTTTCCGCTCGTCCCTCAGACAATCAACTGGGGGACGAGCGTTTTTTATCCCCCGAACAACGAGAAGGAGGAAGAACCATGAAGGTCATCTACAAGGACGGCCATGTCGCGGAGTGCCCGCAGGACGAGGAGCTCCACGTCATTCGCCACACGGCGGCGCATATTCTCGCGCAGGCGGTCAAGCGCCTCTATCCGCAGGCCCGCTTTGCTTACGGTCCGGCGACCGAGAAGGGCTTCTACTATGACGTCGATTTGGGCGAGACGAAGCTCTCCGACGAGGATTTCCCGGCGATCGAGGCCGAGATGGCGAAGATCGTGAAGGAGAACCTGCCGATCAAGCCGTTCATCCTCTCCCGGGAGGATGCCGTCAAGCTCATGCAGGAGCGCGGCGAGATCTACAAGGTCGAGCACATCGGCGACCTGCCGGAGGATGCCGAGCTGAGCTTCTTCCAGCAGGGCGAATACGTCGACATGTGCGTCGGCCCGCACCTGTGCTACACGAAGGCGCTCAAGGCCTTCAAGATTACGCAGCTCTCCGGTGCCTACTGGAAGAACGACAAGAACAACATCATGCTCACCCGCATCGGCGGCATTGCCTTCCGCAATCAGGACGAGCTGCAGGCGCACCTCAAGCTCATGGAGGAGGCGGAGCGCCGTGACCATCGCCGCATCGGCAAGGAGATGGGACTGTTCATGCTCTGCGACGAGGGCCCCGGCTTCCCGTTCTTCCTGCCCAAGGGCATGGCGATCAAGAATGCGCTGATTGACTACTGGCGCGACATCCACTACCGCGACAACTACGTCGAGGTCTCCACGCCGATGATCATGAGCCGTCACCTCTGGGAGACGAGCGGCCACTGGGATCACTACAAGGACAACATGTACGCCACCAAGATCGACGGCGAGGACTTCTGCATCAAGCCGATGAACTGCCCGGGCGGCGTCATGGTCTACCGCAGCCAGCCGCACAGCTACCGCGAGCTGCCGCTGCGCGTGGGCGAGCTGGGCGTCGTCCATCGCCATGAGCTCAAGGGCGCGCTGCACGGTCTGTTCCGCGTCCGCTGCTTCACGCAGGACGATGCGCATATCTTCATGCGCCCGGATCAGATCCAGAGCGAGATCATGGGCGTCGTGCATCTGATCAACGAGGTCTACACGAAGTTCGGCTTTGACTACTTCGTCGAGCTCTCCACCCGACCGGAGAACAGCATGGGCAGCGACGAGGACTGGGAGGCCGCGACCGCCGGATTGAGGGGCGCGCTCGAGGCACTTGGCATGCCCTACATTGTCAACGAGGGCGACGGCGCGTTCTACGGCCCGAAGATCGACTTCCACCTGCGCGACAGCCTGGGCAGAACCTGGCAGTGCGGCACGATCCAGCTCGACTTCCAGATGCCGCTCAACTTCGGTCTGGAATACATCGACGAGGACGGCACGCGCAAGCGCCCGATCATGATCCACCGCGTCTGCTTTGGCTCCATCGAGCGCTTCATCGGCATTATCACCGAGCACTTCGCCGGCAAGTTCCCGACGTGGCTCGCGCCGGTGCAGGTCAAGGTGCTGCCGGTGTCCGACAAGAGCATGGACTATGCCCGCGGCGTCTATGACGCGCTGCGCGCGGCGAAGGTGCGCTGCGAGCTCGATACCCGCAACGAGAAGATCGGCTACAAGATCCGCGAGGCGCGTCAGGTCGACCGCGTGCCCTACATGCTGATCATCGGCGAAAAGGAGGTCGCCTCCGGCACGGTCTCCGTCCGCGACCGCGAGACCGACCAGACCACGACCATGACCCTGGAGGAGCTCAAGGCGAAGCTTGCGCGGGAGATCGCCGAGAGAATCTGAGGCGGCATGACGCCGGCTGCTTCTTTCGCGAAACGCTGCAAATCCCGCCGCTTTGCGGCCAGGGGAGGAGCCCTGCAGAAGGATGTACAGGGCAAAAACGCGGAAGAAACGGGCTTTTGCTGAGAAAAAATGCTTGACAAGCGGGCGGATTCGTCGTACAATAGACAAGTACGAAGTAGAAGCCGCCCGCTTCTCGCCTGGCGCTATCGCGTTGCCGAGGCACATTGGCGTTCTTTTGATGTGCAAAGAGCGGGCTGCTTGCCCGCTCTTTTTGCGTGGTTTCCGCGCAAAGACTTATTGGAGGTGTATCGCAAACAACATGGCAGCAGATCTGATGATGAACGAGGAAATTCGCGACCGAGAGGTGCGTGTCATCGACCAGAACGGTGAACAGCTCGGCGTCCTGCCGATTCGCAAAGCGCTTGAACTGGCCGAGGAGGCGGGACTGGATCTCGTGAAGATCGTTCCGACCGCTAAACCGCCTGTCTGCAAGATGATGGATTACGACAAGTACCGTTACGAGCAGGCCAAGAAGGAGCGCGAGATCCGCAAGAATCAAAAGGTCGTCTCCATCAAGGAGGTGCAGCTCTCCGCCACGATCGAGGAAAACGACATCCAGACCAAGGCGAAGGCGGCCGTCAAGTTCCTTCAGGGTGGAGATAAGGTCAAGGTTTCGATCCGCTTCCGCGGCCGTCAGATCACCCATCAGGAGATCGGTCTGGCGGTGATGCAGGATTTCGTCGCCCGCGTCAAGGACGTCGCCAATGTGGAGCGCAAGCCCCTTGTGGAAGGCCGTCACATGATCATGATCCTTGCGCCGAAGGACCCCAGCAAAGAAGCCAAGCAGGCTCCGAAAGAATAAACGTCCGGAGAGGAGGATTCCCCTTATGCCTAAGCAGAAAACTCATCGCGGCGCTGCCAAGCGCCTCTCCCTGACCAAGAATGGTCTGGTCAAGCGCGCCAAGGCGTTCAAGCGCCACATCCTCAACAAGAAGACCCGCAAGACCAAGCGCAACCTGCGTCGCGCTGCGTACGTCTCCCAGAGCTACGCCGGCACGATGAAGAAGCTCATCCCGTACAAGTAAGAGCCCAGCCAGCAAGGAGGTTTCAATACAATGGCAAGAATCAAAGCGGCAGTCAATGCCCATAAGAAGCGCAGGAAGATCATGAAGCTGGCGAAGGGCTACTATGGCTCCAAGTCCAAGCAGTATCGCGCCGCGCAGGAGCAGGTCATGCGCTCCCTGCGTTACGCTTACATCGGCCGCAAGCTGAGGAAGCGCGACTTCCGTCAGCTCTGGATCGCCCGTATCAACGCGGCGGCCCGCATCAACGGCCTTTCCTACAGCAAGTTCATCTGCGGCCTCAAGAAGGCCGGCGTCGACCTCAACCGCAAGGTGCTGGCCGATCTGGCTGTGAACGACGCGGCGGCGTTCGCCAAGCTCGTGGAGATCGCGAAGAACGCGTAAATGCAATCATGCAGACGAGAGTCGGAGCTTTCCGGCTCTCGTTTTTTTGATCGATAGGGAATTGCTTTACAATCGGTCTCGAATGCAGAGCGCTGGAAAGTACAGCGTTGTTTGGAAGCAGGAGCGGCCGCTGGCCGCTTTTTGCGATGCGGAGCCCCTTACTGGGAGCGCGACAGGGAGAATTCGCCCCAATCTGTGTGCGCAGTGAGGAGAGGGCAAAGGGTTGAATCTCTCAGAGGCTTATGCTATAATAAGCCATGGTATCAGAATGGATTACTGTTGTTACAAGTATCCATTTTTCCTTCAATGGTTTGAGGTGTGAGGTTATATGGGTTTGCGCGATCTGGTGAAGTCCTGTTTTCTGCGGCGTGTCGGCGGCTTGAGTGCGCCCGTCCTGCTGGGCATCGCGATGATGCAGGCGGGTCTGCCGGCTACGGCCGCAGCGGAGACGTCGACCAACCTGGCTGTCGAGCAAAAGAAGAACCCCCATGGCGAGGTGATCCGCGAGACGTTTGTCGACGAGGACGGAAACCCGGTCATGGCGGATGATACGGCGTATTGCTATGCGGAGCATCGCTACAACAGCTTTCCCTGCCGCGTGGAGACGACGTTCCACGATCTGGAGGGAAACCACGTCAATACCGCGCAGGGCTACGCGACCATCAAGTACAAATGGTCCGGCGTTGGCTTGTATCTGGAAAAGAGCTACTACGATCTCGACGGGAATCTCGTGCTCTGCGAGGACGGCTACGCGACGGAGAAATACGAGTATCAGGGCATCCGTCTCAAAAAGATCGGCTACTACGACACGGAGGGGAACCCCGTGTGCAAAAAGGACTCCTGGGCGTCGATGGTCAACACCATCGACAAGGAGAAGGGCTATGTTCTCAAGACGGAGTATTTCGACGAGAACGGCGAATATATGCTCTGCGAGGACGGCTATGCCTATGTCGAGCGGGAATACGACAAGTACCAGAAGCTGAAAGAAGGCTTCTATGACACGGAGGGCCATCTCGTCTACCAGAGCAAGGCGGGCTATGCGCTCTACAAGGTCGAGACGGATTCCAGCGGGCGCATCACCGAGATCGCTTATTATGACGAAGAGGGTGGCCGCCTCAACACGAGCGAGGGCTATGCCCGCATTGTCCGCACCTATACGAAGGAGAGCGGCAGCGAGCCCGCGACGGAGACCTATTACGATGCCAACGAGAACATGGTCAACTGCAAGAAGGGCTATGCGCGCATCGAATACGAATACGACAAGGCAAAGCGCCAAATCGGGCAGCGCTATTATGACGCAAACGGCGAGCCTGTATTGAGCACGGAAGGCTACTGGCGCTTCGAGCAGAAGTATACGATGTACGGAAAAGTGGGCTACAAGCACTACTACGACACGGAGGACAATCCGGTCATCGTGCCCAGCCTGGGTTATGCCTCCGTGCAGTATACCTATGAAAAGAGCGGCAAATACCTCGCCCGGGAAGTCTACTGCGACGAGGCGGGCGACGAGGTCATCGCCAAGGACGGATACAGCCGCATCGACTACACCAACACGCTGTTCAAGAAGCTCAACAAGTCGCTGTGCACACTCAAGGAATTCAAGGACCCGGACGGCAATCCGGTTTATTCCCTCGAGCTGGGCTGTGCGGCGATCCGCTATGAATACGACGACCAGGAGAACGTCACTAAGGAGACGTATCTGGATGAAAACGGCGAGGAGATGACCTCGCTCAAGGGCTATACCTACAAGGAGATGACGTATTCCTCCGAGGGGAGCGTTCTGACGGAGCGCTATTATGACGCCGACGAGGCGGGCGTCGAGAGCACGGACGGCTACCAGGAGAAGCGGATCCGCTACGACGAGGACGGCAACGCGGCGGAGGAGCTGTATTACGACGCCAACGGTGAGGCAACGGCCAATGCAGACGGCACAGCCCGCGCGCTCAAGATCTATTCGGATGCCGGCAACGTTGTCAGCGAGATCAAATATGATCTGACCGGAAACATGATCGTGACAGCGGATGGCTACGCCTATACCGAAAAGGAATACGACAACCAGAAGAACCTGATCTGCGAATGGTTCTGCAATTCGGACGGCGAGCGCATCACGCTGTCCTCCGGCTATGCCTGCATCCGCTACGAATACGAGCGCGGCATCACGGACAGCACGGTCACGCAGATTTACTGCGATATGGACGGCAACAATGTGATGACCGGCCTGGGCTATGCCAGAAAGGTCTCTCGCAACAACCTCCTCGGCTCGCCACTGGAGGTGACGTTCTACGACCTTGGCGGCAATGTGGTCATGGGTGCGGACGGATATGCCCGCGCGACCTACAGCTACAACCAGTGGAACCTCTGCGTTCGCACCGATTATTACGATGTGGAAGGCAACCAGGTGGAGATCGACCGCGGTAAGGCGGCGACGGTCAACAGCTACGACGCCTTCGGCAACCTGATCTCCACGACGTCGCTGGATGTCTCCGGCGAGGCGGCGCTCAACAGCGAGGGCTATGCGAGCGTCTCCTACGAATACGATAGCCGCCGCCGAGTGAGCCGGAAGTGGTTCCTGGGGCTCGACGGCCAGCCGGCCACCGTGGCGGATGGCTACTGCGGCGAGCAGTACGCCTACAACGACAAAAACAGCGTGACCCAAACCGAGTATCTCGACGCCAACGGCAACGTGATCGAGAACCTGCAGGGGGTCGCGGCGGTTGAAAACACATACGACCAGAAGAACCGGCTGATCAAGACCGCGTATCTGGACGCCTCTGGGCGCATGACGGAGGGCGAGGACGGCTATGCGGCGGTCGAGTATGCGCTGGATGTCAACGGCCGCAAGCTCTCCCAGACCTTCCTGAACGCGCAGGGCGAGCCCGCTGCGGTAAAGGAAGGCTATGTGACGGTCGCCTACGAATACGACCGCTATGCGCATGTCTCGAAGCTGATCTATCTGGACGCGCAGGGCGGCTATGCGGACTGCATGGACGGCTATGCGGTCGTCATCCGCGAAAACGACCCGGCGGGCCGGGCGCTCAGCGAAATCTATCTCAATGAAAACGGCGAGCAGATCCTGCTCGAGGGCGGCTATGCGCAGGTTCAGCGCGAATACGACGCGATGGGCAACCTAACGGGCGAGGTCTATATCGATCTGGCGGGGCA